>JBKJTI010000327.1:0-25375 GCA_046590425.1 Cypionkella sp.
CCTCGGCAATATCATCAACCGCGTCTTCGACAGCTCTGGCCCCGAAGGCAAAGTGCGCGGCACGCCGCAACAGATCATCGAGAAATATCAGATGCTGGCGGGCGACGCCCAGCGGTCGAACGACCGGGTGGCCGCTGAAAACTTCAGCCAACACGCCGAGCATTACACCCGCATGTTGGCTGAAGCCACGCGCGAGATGGCAGCCGAGCAAGAAAGCCGCCAGCAGTATCAGGGCGGGCAGGGCAACCAAGGCGGCCAGAACAATCAGAACGGCCAAAATGGCCAGAACAATCAAAATGGCCAAACCGGGCAGAACGCCCAGAACGGCAACCGCGACCGGCAAGACTACCGCAATGAACGCGGCGATTACCGCCCCGAGCGTAGTGATTCGAATGACGCCGAGCAGCCCTATACCGGCGGTTTCAGCGTGGTGGATGAAGACGAACACACGTTGGTCGATCTGCCCGAGGCCAGCCGCCAGGTGCCGCGCCAAGACAGCTATCGCCGCGATAACCAGCAGCGCGAGTATCAACAGCGCGAGGGCAACCAAAACAATCAACAACGCGACAACAACCAGCAGCGCGACGGTAATCAGCAGAACAACCAGCCGCGTGACAACAACCCGCAACGCGACAACAATCAGCCGCGCCGTCAGGACAACAACCGTCAGGACAACCGCCCGCGCGATGACAAAAACCGCGAACAACGCCCGCCGCGCGCTGAACAACAGCGCAACGATCAGCAGCGCAATGATCAACCACGCGCCGAGCAATCTCGGGCCGATGCCCCACGCAGCGAACAACCGCGCGCTGAGGCGCCACGTTTCGTAACCACGCGCGAAGAAACAGCTGTCGAGGCACCCCGCGTTGAAGCGTCGCGTGTTGAAGCGCCGCGCCCAGAGGCCCCGCGCTTCGAATCGCCGGCAGCGCTTGTTGCCCAAGTCGAAGCCGCCGCCGCCGCTCCGGTCAAAACCCGCGCGCCGCGCGCGCCCAAGCCGGTAGCCGAGACCTTGCCCGGGTTGGAAGCCGCGCCAAAACCCACCCGCGCGCCCCGGCAGAAAAAGCCCACCGCCGTGGAAGGCACCCCGGATAAAACCGAAGTTGCGGAATAGACGCTCAAAAAGCCCAACAAAAAGCCCGCCAAGTGCGGGCTTTTTGTTGTGCAGATATGAGCAGCAACGCCTCAGCCCGCCGCCACAATCCGTGCCAAAGCACAAAACCGCTCCAATTCGATCTCCTCGGCCCGCGCAGTAGGCGGGATCCCCGCCGCCTCCAGCTGGGCCTCAATCGCAGACCCCATCCCCTTCAAACTCGAGCGCAGCATCTTGCGGCGCTGCCCGAAGGCCATGGTGGTGATCCGGTTCAACACCACCTCATCTGCCTCAAACCGGGGCTCCTGCAACCGCGTCAGATGCACCACCGCCGAATGCACTTTCGGCGCGGGCGTAAAAGCTTCGGGTGGCAGATGCATGACAATCTTGGCATCGCAGCGCCAGCCCACCAGCAAAGCCAAGCGGCCGTAATGATCGCTGCGCGGCTTTGCGACGATGCGCTCGGCGACTTCCTTCTGAAACATCAGCGTCAGGCTTTGCCAGAACGGTGGCCAGACTTTCGGCGTCAACCAGCGGATCAACAACTCGGTGCCGACATTATACGGCAGGTTCGCCACCACCCGCACCGGCGCATTGAGATGCCCCAGCACGTCGATCTCCATCGCATCGGCGTTGATAATCTGCAACCGCCCCGGATAAGCCGCGCCGATCTCCTCCAGCGCCGGCACGCAGCGGGGGTCTTTCTCCACCGCCAACACCCGCCGTGCGCCCTCCACCAACAACCCGCGCGTCAGGCCACCGGGGCCTGGCCCTACCTCCAACACATCACAAGCCGACAAATCCCCCGCCAGCCGCGCAATTTTGGCGGTCAGGTTCAGATCGAGCAGAAAGTTCTGCCCCAACTGCTTTTTCGCCACCAGATCATGCGCCTTGATTACCTCACGCAGAGGCGGCAACCCGTCAATCGTGCCCAACAGAAAGCCCTTTCATACTGGCTCAAATATCCCGGGGTCTGGGGCTGGCCCCAGAGCGGTTTAACGCAAGCGCGCCGCCGCCATCTGATCCGCCATCCGCAGCGCCGCAATCAAACTGTCCGGCCGCGCCAACCCCTTGCCTGCGATATCATACGCCGTGCCATGATCCGGCGAGGTGCGCACAAATGGCAGCCCCAAAGTCACATTTACCCCGCCATCAAAATCCAGCGTCTTGATCGGGATCAACGCCTGATCATGATACATACAGATCGCCGCATCATAGCCCTCGCGCGCACGCGGATGGAACATCGTGTCAGCCGAGGATGGCCCGCGCAGATCAAAGCCTTCAACCCGCAACCGCTCCAGCACCGGGGTGATCAGGTTGATTTCCTCCCACCCCATCGCACCGCCTTCACCGGCATGCGGGTTCAGCCCCGCCACCGCCAGCCGAGGCCGCGCCAGCCCGAAATCCCGCCGCAAGCCGGCGTCGGTGATCCGAATGGTGGCCTCCAACAACTCTGCCGTCAAAGCCTGCGGCACATCGGCCACTGCAATGTGAATCGTCACCGGCACCACCCGCAGCAGCGGCGAGGCCAGCATCATTACCACCCGGTCCACGCCTGCCAGATGCGCCAGAAACTCGGTATGGCCGGGAAAGGCAAAACCCGCGCCATCTTTCAGCGCTTTCTTATGGATCGGTGCGGTGCAGATCGCCGAAGCCTGGCCCATTTGCACCAAGGCCACCGCGCGCTCGATCACCGCAATCACTCCGGTTGCATTTTCCGGCGCTGGCTGGCCGGGCAGGGCGGGGCTGGCAAAGCGGTGCGGCAAAACTGGCAGAAGATGCGCTGGTACCATAGCCGCCTCGGCGGGCTCGGCAATCTCCTGAAACGCATCCGATCCCAAATGCAAAGGATCGCCGATCCAGAACAGCGGCAGCTCCACCCCCAAGACCGCCCGTGCCGCCAAGGCCAATTCCGGGCCGACCCCAGATGGGTCGCCACAGGTCAGCGCTATGGGAAGGGTCATGCGGGCAGGCTCATGGCGTGCGGATCATCGCTTCAGAGCGCAGTTCTTCCAGATAGATATCCGCCTGCGCGCCCAAAACCTGATTGGTCAGCTGCAACCGGACTTCATCGCGGCTGGGCATCTCGTTTTCCGGCGGCCCACGACGACACAGCATCAGAAACACCCGCCAGCCGCCCCGCGCCACGGCAGTGGACGACTCGCCCGCATCCAGCACCGACAACGCCCCTGCGATATCGCGTGGCAGTTGCCCTTGCGGAAGGGTTTCCCGGATCAACCGATCCGCCGCAAGCCCCTTGGCCACGGCATAAAGATCGTTGCAGGTGTCCACCTTGGCACGCACTTTCGCGGCAGAGGCGCCGTCATCCGGCACCAAAAACGCGGCGTAATCCACCACGACGCCACCCGAAGGCTTTGTCATCTCCTGCTTTTGTTCCTGCAACTTATAGATCACCACCTGATCATCCAGCACCACTGGTGCCGAAACCTGACCCGGAGCCAGACTCCGCACCGCTTTCGCTGCATCCGGTTTCAACTCGGTCAGCAACATCCAATCCAACGACCCGCCGCGCCCCGCCGAAGCCGCACTGGAATTCTGCCGCGCCAAGCTTGCGAAATCTTCTCCGCCACGCAGCAGCAGGCGCAAATGATCGGCCTTCTGCAACGCCGCCGTGCGGCCAGCCCCCACTGCCAGGATCACAATCTCCGACAGTTTGACCTGCAGTGCCACCATGGGACGGCCATTCGCTAACGCCCGGTCGATCTGCGTGTCCGAAATCGACACCGTCGACGCAAATTTACCGCGAATGATTTCGCGCCAGACCAGCCCGGATTCCACAAAATCGCGGTAGGTCTCGGGCTGGATCCCAGCTTGACCGATGATCTCGACAAACTTTTCGGAAGTCAGATTGGCGCGGGCGGCGAATTCCTCCATCCCGGCTTTCAACTGATCTGGCGACATCTTGACACCAAACTGCTTGGCCGCCGACATCCGCAGACGGTCATCGACCAGCGTGTCCATCGCTGCCTTTTCCAGATCACCCGGCTGGCGCAAAATCTGCATGAACAGCAAGCGCTGCTCAAATTCAAACTGCGTGATCGCCTGATCGTTGACGATCTTGATTGGCGTGAATGGTCCGGCGCTTACGGCTGCGCCAAATCCCATCAGCGCCATCAGCGCCAGAACCATTGTGAAGTTTGCGGGTCGCACCATGATCACCTGCCGTCGTCCGTTTCTTTATTCCACAACGCACCTTAGCGCCGACACTGTCGCGCGGGCCCCGGCGCAGAACTGCCGCCAAAGCCCAGAAGTTCCACTGAAAGCCCGAAATCCGTGGTCGGTTTTACACTAGTCGAGGACGTGAACCGACGCGAGAGAGAAAGATCGACCAGCAGACATTCGTTGCGGAAGGTCACGCCGACCCCTGCCTTTGCCGCGCGCTCGGCCTCAAAATCATAGCGGCTGGCGACGCGGCCCGTCCAGTTGTCGGTAAACTGATAGCTGGTGGCCAGCGTCATCTCGGAAATCGGGGTCAGCCGATTTTCCGCCGCATCGGCCTCGGTATGGACGTAGCCCGTCGCCACTGTGAAGCGGTCACCGGTGTAGGCCGCCTGCAATTCGGCTTTGGTCATGTTGAAATTATCGTCAAACAGCAAGCGATTGGCGAGTTCAAACCCAGCCATGTCCAGCTGCCACGAGGCCATCCAATCCGAACTGACCCCGCTTAACCCCGAGCCATCACTGAACTGCCCCAAATCTTCGGTGCGCAGCACCCGCCCCATGGTTACGCCCAAGGTCCAGCCATTCGGATCGAGGCGCAGGTAACTGACGCCCAAATTCGCCCGCGTGCCATTCTCTACCGCATCTGCACCCGGAAAGCGGCTCAGATCGAACAGATTGGCCTCGTCAAACTCCACCAGCGCCGAATCCTCGTTCGGGATCGAGCTGCCGGTGCGCGAGGCCAGCACGATCTGCATCACCGGCTCGATCACCTGAGACACGCCATTGGCCTGCGATTTCACCCAAGGCCAGCGCAATTCCGCCCCAACCGCCGCATGCGATCGCGTCTTGCTGCCCTTATAAATCGCATCCTGCCCGATCATGTAGAAATCGGCTGCCGCCTCGCCCAGAACCGCCGCTTCCATGCCATTGTCGAGCAAGAAGTTCTTCCGCCAATCGGCGCGCAGCGACACCCGTTGCATATCGCGGCCATCGGCGATGCCATCGCTGTTGCTATCGTTCAGCGCATCATTCGAGGTGCGCTCATGACCGTGCGCCTGCAACTCAAAGCCGCCTTCGCCGCCCCAACCGCCCAAGGTAAAGCGGCGGTGATAGGTCAGATCGGCCATGCGCGACGGCAGGGTGGCGTTGTCTTCCCCGTCGCGGATCGAGTGAAATGCGATCATCCGCCCCGAGATATATTCATTGCGCCGGGTGCGACTGACTTCGGCACGGCTTTCCAGGCGGTCAACCGTTGGGTAATCATAATCAAGAATATAAGCCGGATCGCTGACCGCTTCGATGCGCAAATCCAGCGTAAAGCCGCGTGGCAAGGCAAAGTCCCCGGTGCCCAGCACATAACCCCGCGTCTCGCCCGGCAGAAGATCATCGCGCGACACCCCGCCCGAGATGTCTATGCTGCCAGTTGCAAACGCCTGCCGATAGCGCAAATTGACCGTACGGCTGCCCTTGGTGGTGAAAAACGGCGTCACGGTTAAATCGCGGCTGTCGCCCATTTTGATGAAATACGGCAGCATCAGCCCGGTCCCAAAGTTGGAATTGTTTTTCAGCGATGGCAGCAAAAACCCCGAGGCGCGCTTCAACGTCGGGTCGGGCATCCGCAAGCGCGGAATATACGCGATGGGCACGCCGCCCAGGCGGAACTGCGCGTGATCAAAGTAAAGCTGGCGCTCGGTCTGATCATGCACCACCCGGCGGGCACGGATTTCCCATAGCGGCGTCGCACTATCCGCGCAGACCTTACAACTGGATGCCACCACCCGCTGCATCGCGGTATAGCGGCCATTGACACGCTGAATTTCCGCTGCCGCCAGTTGCAACTGTTGCTGCAACACCAGCCGCGCCGAGGTCAAAACCCCTTGGGTGAAATCTGCGCTCATCTCGGCCTGACTGGCCAAAATCACCATGCCTTTGCCATCGCTCAGCACAATCGGGCCTTCGATGAGCAGCCGATCATTGGTCTGATCATAGGTGACGCTTTGCGCTGTCAGCTTCTGGCCCTGATAGAAAATCTCGACATGGCCGCGCGCAATCAGGGTAGAATTGTCCTGAATTTGCAGGGCATCGGCAATCAAAGTGGCCTTATCCTGCGCCAAAGCGGGCAGGGCGAACATCAGGGCGACGACAAAACTTAAGAGGTGCCGCATCAGCCATCCTCCAGATGCAACAGTAGGCCCAACGCCAGAAACGTCGCCGCAATCGGTGGACTCCACGCGGCCAGCAAGATCGGAATCTGGCCGTTTTGCCCCAAAACCTGCGCGAAGTTGCGCAGAAAAAAGATCAAAAAACCGCCGAGCAGCGCCAAAAGCACCATCTGCCCGGTCTTGCCAAAGCGGGCATGGCGCATGGTAAAGCCCGCAGCAATCAGCACCATCGCCGCCAGCAAGACCGGCAAGGCCAGCTCCATCTGCATCCACACCTGATAATTCCGCGCCGAGAACCCGGCCCGCTCCAAGGCTTTGATATACGAGGGCAGCGCCCAGAACGCCACATCCGAGGGCTCACCGAAGCCATCGCGCAACCGATCCTGTGTCAGATCGGTTGGCAGTCGGATATCCACCTCTGTCGCAAGCGCTGTCTGCTCAGGGTTCGCATCGGTCAGCGACCAGCGCTTGGCACCATGCAGCAGCCATTCCCCCGGCAACAGTTGCGCCGAAGTGGCCTCTATCCGCTGTGTGGGCGTGCCTTGCGGGCTAAAGGTGATCACGGTCACGCCCTGCAACGTCGTGCCATCGGGATCACTGCGCACCGCTTTGATCACCGATTGCCCTGCCGCATTGCCCTGCCGCATCCACAAGCCATCCTCCGACAGCGACAGCACCGATCCCTCTTGCCCGCGCTGCGCCGAGGCGCGCTCATAAGCCTTCGAGGTCGCCGCCACCAACGGATTGAACACCGCCACCGCCACCGCGCCAATCAGCAAGGCCATCACCACGGGTGCCAGCAAAAACTGCAACCCCGACCGCCCCGAAGCCCTGACCACCACCAGTTCGGACGACCGCGCCAGCCCCAAAAACAGCGCAATCGCCGTCAAGATCATGATTAGGGGCAGGATCTGATACAGGCTCTCCGGCACATTCAGCAGCGATAAATATAGCGCCCCACTCAAGCTGACCCCAACCTTGCGCAACTGATCAATCACATCGATCAGCAGCAAAATCGCCGCAAACACGCCAAACACCAGCCCAAACATCTTCAAAAACCGCCGCGCGATATAGAAGGTCAGCGTCATATCACCACCGCCAGCTTGGGCACCCGCCGCGGCCTTTGCGTCAACCACAACTCAAACACCCCAATCGCCACGCCAACCAAGGGTGCTGCATAGGCCAACATCCAGCCGCCCTGCACATCCTTGCCCACACTCGTCGCCACCGTCGCAATCGCCTGCACCACCAGCAGCAACACCACCGCCACGCCAACTTGCCGCCACAGCCCAAATCGGCTGAACGCCCCGAGCAGCAGCGAGGAAAACCCGATCAGCCCCGCCGCCAGCGCCATAAACGGCTGCGCCATCCGATCGTGCCCCTCAAACAGCATGCTCGCCTCGGTCTGCTTCACCTCTGCCATCACCGCAGCCGTGGGTGCCAACAATTCCGCCGTCGACAATTCTGCCATACCGCGTGTCCGCAGGCCGGGCGCCGCCATCAACCCCGCCATATCATAGGTGAAATCCGCAAACCGCGTCACCGACAACTGCCCTTTCGGCCCTAAAAACTGTACCATGCCATCGACCATCAGCAGCTTCGGCCCCGTATCTGTCCGCGCAAAAAAAGCCTTCTTCGCGGTGTAAAGCGCGCGCTGTTCCGCCACACGGTCATCCGCCAGAAACAGATCCAGCAACTCCCCCGTGGGCGCAATCTCGCGGATATACAAGGTGATGCCGTCTGAGGGATGAATGAACTGGCCGTCCTTCAAAAATCGTGCCGAGACGTTCTGTGAGATCGCCTCCGACCTTTCCGCCAAAGCACTGCGGCTGGCGGGCACCAGGACATGCATCAGCACCAGCATCATCCCCGTGACGATCAGCCCGAAATACCACACCGGGCGCGCCAGCCGGAACGCCGAGAATCCCGTCGCCTGCATCACCACAAGTTCCGATTCAGACATAAGCCGGTTGGCGACATAGACAGCACCAATAAACGCCGAAATCGGCAGCACCAGCCGGATCACATTCGGCAGCGTCAGCAGCGAAAACTGCAAGAAAACCGCCGCTGACTGACCATCCCCTATCAACTGGTCAAACAGCCCGACAGCGCGGTTCACCCAATAGACCGCCACAAGCACTAGCGAGAAAAACCCGAACAGCGCTAGCAGTTGCGATAGCAGATAGCGGTCGAATCTCGCCACGAAAGCCCCAAACCCGAAAAACCATTGCCGATGACGCTAGCGGAAAACCCCGGCGGGGAAAACTGCTATCTGGCCTTCCCACGCCCCCTTCGCTAGCTTGCGCGAAAGCTGCGCGATAAGCCCCCCGACATTGCCCCGGAGAAGCCCCTTGTCTCATCCCATTGCCATTCAATTCCAAGCCTTCAGCCCCGAGGCGCTGCAACAGCAAACCGGTCGCGTCGCCCTGCTGTTTGATGCAGATCGCCCGACCAGCCCAGCGGCGCGCAGGCTGAACGCTTTGACCAAGGGCGCTTTGGCCCGCGCGATGGCATCCGAAGCTGCCACCAAACTCAAACCCGGCGACAGTCTTGATCTCGCCTTCCCGGCTGGCCTTGCCGCAGATGCGCTGCAACTGATCCGGCTGCCGCGCCGCGCAACCGTCACCGAGGCGCGCAAAGCCGGCGCCGCCGTCGCCCGCAGCCTGACCCCCGCAGGCGCTTTGCTGATTGCTGAGGCGCATCCGCAAGCCGCTGAACTCTCCTTCGGCCTCGCCCTGCGCGCCTATGATTTCAGCCCGCATAAATCCACCCAGCCGCCCAAGCCCGGCCCGGTGGTGATCGTCGTGGCCGAACCCGAGGCTGTGGCCGCCAAAGCCGCCCCGATGGCCGCAGTGGCCGAGGGTGTGTTCTTCACCCGCGATCTGGTCAATGAACCCGCCAATATCCTGACCACCGATGATTTTGCCGCCCGTCTTGCCGCGATGCAGGAACTGGGGCTGGAGGTTGAAATTCTTGAGGAAGATCAACTCGCCAAACTCGGCATGAACGCTTTGCTTGGCGTCGGCCAAGGCTCTGAAAGCCCCTCGAAAGTCGTCGTCATGCAGTGGAAGGGGGGGGCGAAAGATCAGCCGCCCTTCGCGTTGGTCGGCAAGGGCGTGGTGTTTGACACCGGTGGTATCTCGATCAAGCCTGCGGGCGGGATGGAGGATATGACGATGGATATGGGCGGTGCGGCCACTGTTGCGGGCGTGATGCGCACCTTGGCCCTCAGGGGCGCGAAAGCCAATGTCGTCGGCCTCGTTGGCATCGTCGAGAATATGCCCGATGGCCGCGCCCAACGCCCCGGCGATGTCGTAAAGTCCATGAAGGGTGTCACGATAGAGGTGATCAACACCGATGCCGAAGGCCGCCTCGTATTGGCCGATGTGCTCTGGTACGCGCAGGAACGCTTCAAGCCGTCGGGCATGATCAACCTCGCCACGCTGACGGGCGCGATTATCGTAGCCTTGGGCCATGAAAACACCGGCGTGTTCTCCAACGATGATAGCCTGTGCAACGCCTTCCTGAAAGCCGCAGGCGCTGAAGGCGAGGGCGCATGGCGGATGCCCATGGGCCAAGCCTATGATGACAAACTGAAATCTCGTGTGGCTGATATCGTCAACTCCTGCGGTCGCGACGGAGGCTCGATCACCGCCGCCCAATTCCTGCGCCGTTTTGTCAAGGATGAAACCCCATGGTGCCACTTGGATATCGCAGGCACCGCGTTGTTGAAATCCGACAGCACTTTGGCCCCCAAGGGTGCGACGGGCTGGGGGGTGATGGCCCTAAACCGCCTGATCCGTGACAAATACGAGTCGAAATGACCCCAAGCCCCGCATTGCTCTTTCTTAAATACTCACCTTTCTTCGCAAGGCTCACCCAGCCATGAGCCTTGCGATGTTCTATCATCTGACGCGCTCCACCCCGCAGGAAACCATGGCGACAATCCTGCCTCGCGCTTTGTCCGCGGGCTGGAACGTCATGCTGCGCGGCACCGATCCAGCGGCACTGGCGGCGCTGGATGCAGCACTCTGGCTCAATCCCGACGATAGCTTTCTGCCGCATGGCCTCGCAGGTGGCCCGCATGACGCCGATCAACCAATCCTGCTCGGCCAAGGTGCGATCACAAATGCCGCCGGGGGCCTGATGCTGATCGACGGTGCCGAAACCACACCAGCCGAGGCCGAAGCGCTGCAACGAGTCTGGGTGCTGTTCGACGGCGCCGATGAAGCAGCCCTCAACGGTGCCCGCCGCCTTTGGACCACCCTCACGAGCGCGGGCTTAGCTGCACAATACTGGTCCGAGGAAAGTGGTCGTTGGGAGAAAAAGACCGAGAAGGCCGCCAAGTAGGGTGCGTGATTCACGCACCACGACATGGTTAACCAATCCCTACCTCGCCTCCATAACCCCTTGATTTATAATAAATACGCAACCTGTCCACGCGTGGACACGCCCAAATCAGCGCGTTAAAATCATTCGATCCCCGGAAATCTGAATCGAAAACCGCCCCAGATAATCCATCCCCAAAAGCGAGCCCTGCATCGCTGCCTCATTCACAAAAGCCCGCACATCCCGGTCCTCAAACGGCCCCAAGATCACGCTGTCCAAGGAAACCCGCGCCGTCCGAACCACCCCGTTGGCCGTCTCAGCCTGCCCAAGATAGTTCAAGCCGCCCAGATCAATCCCCACCGCAGCTGCATCCTCGGGCGACAAAACAATCCCCGTCGCCCCGGTGTCGGCCATGAACTCCATCTCATGCCCATCCACTTCCAGCCTCAGATAATAATGCCCATCCCGGTCGCGCGGAATCTCCACCCGGTCGACCTCCACAACCTGATCAGACCGAACATCCCGCCGCAGATCACTCCACAGCCCATACCCGGCCATGATACCGACAAAGATCAACCCCCAAGCCATCGCCACCCGCAACGCCTGACCCAACCGCTGCCGATACTCGACGATCACCCAAGCTCCCACTGCTGCCAGAAGCAGCCCGAGATACGCCAGCCGCCCGAAATCCTCGCCATTCATCCGATCAACCCGGTGCCGCGCACGCCATCAATCACAAACTGCACAGACAGTGCCGCCAGAAGCATTCCCAGCAACCGGGTGATCACAATCGTGCCCGTACGGCCCAGCAATTTCTCCAACCACGGCGAGGCCAGCAGGAACAGATAGGTCGCGACGATCATCCCCGCCAGCAACCCCAGCACTGCCACGGTGCCCAGCCAACCATCGCCAGATTTGCCGACGAGCAGGATCATCGTCGCAATCGCGCCGGGTCCCGCGATCAACGTGGTGGCCAGCGGGAACACCGAAGGATCGTGATCAGGATCAGCCTGCTGCCCCTCCCGCCGTTGGGTGCGGCGTTCAAACAGCATGTCTAGGGCGGTGAGGAACAGCAAAATCCCGCCCGCGATGCGGAAGGCGGGCATTGAGATACCGATGAACCCAAGCAAGGCTTCGCCCAGCAATCCGAAGAGGGTTAGCAGGATAAACGCGATGATACAGGCGCGGCGTGCCATGCGGCGGCGATGGTCGGCAGTCATACCTTGGGTGAGGGCGATGAACAAAGGCACCAAACCCGGCGGGTCGATCACCACTAACAGGGTCGCAAAAGCGGTGATCAGAAAAGCTGTTGTCATTGCTTGAACTTATGGGCGAAGTCAGCGTTCAGCAAGCGCTGGAGGCGTGATCTTGGCTATTTGTGCGTTGAACATGCCGGATCAACATAGGTTATGAAATTTCCGGGGCGGGACAGGTTATGGATTTGACGTTCCTGCTCGGACAGGTCCATAAAGTTCAATGTCATCATGTTTTCGCGCGGGGCGCAAAGCCAAGGCAGCAGTCTATGCAATAGTTTGCTATCGGATTGGTTATCAGCAAGGTCGAGCGACAGACCAGCCAACGAAAAGCCGGGGCCAAAGGTGGCAGCAATGTCATCGGGGTTGAGCAGTTTTATGCTGAGTGGATCGGCAAGATCGGTGAAAGTGACAAGCGGGGGCCAAACGTGGCGTGGCAGGTCTATTTGTGTGCCGGGTGGCCTTTCAAATAAGGCGGCTTGCAAAGTTCCATCGCGGCGGTTTTTCAGCGGGATGCCCTTGGCCGCGTCATAAAAGCCACTTAACCCTAGTGGGTAAGTTGAGCCATTTTCCTGCGCAGTTAGCGCGAAAAACCAGCGTCCGGGCGTTACTTCAAAGGCAACGGCACGCCCGCGATAATTAACTGTCGCCCGACCAAAGCCTGCCACCGCGCCGGTCATTTTGGCCAAGCTGACTTCGCGACTGTCACTAGCGCTGATCAATCCGTTTGGCGTTGCAACTGTCACGGTCAGGGTTTCAACCCAAGTCGTTGTCTGAGAGCCGAACAGGGCGTAAAACAGCAGAACAATTACAAACAGCACTGCGCCTAGCCAGAGAACACCTTCATTTTCCTGCCTTTGTACGCGGCCTAACGCTGGGCCGTCTCCAGCCTTTCCTGCGCTGAAACCCACATCGCTTCGGCGCGGTCCAAGGCTTCCATCACCTCGCCGTATTTCTTGTTCCAGGTGTCCAACTCGCCTCGTCGGCTGTCTTCGTACAATGCCGGATCGGCCAACTTTTTCGCCAGCTTGTCGCGCATGTCGTTGAGTTTCGCCAGACGTTCCTCGGATTTCTTCACCTCGATGCGCAGGGCTTTGACTTCGTCTTGGCTGACTTTCTTGGGTTTTTCGACAGCTTTGACAGGCTTGGCTTCTTCATCGCCTGCCAGAAGCTGACGGCGATAGGCCTCCAGATCCTCGGTGTAAGGCGTCACAGCGCCGCCTTTGACCAGCCACAACCGATCCGCCACCAGCCCCAGAAGGTGCATGTCGTGGCTGACCAGAATCACGGCACCGGAGTATTCTGTCAAAGCCTCGACCAAAGCCTCACGGCTTTCCATGTCGAGGTGGTTGGTCGGTTCGTCGAGGATCAGCAGGTGTGGCGCGTCGATGGTGGCGAGCAGCAGGGACAGGCGGGCTTTTTGACCGCCCGACAGACGGCCCACGGCGGTTTCGGCTTGGTCGGCCATCAGGCCAAAGCCAGCGAGACGGGCGCGCAGGCGGGGTTGGCCTTCGGCTGGGCGCAGGCGCATGACGTGTTGCAGCGGGGTCTCGTCGATGTGCAGTTCATCGACCTGATGCTGCGCGAAATATCCGATGCGCAACTTGGACGATTGTACCATTTTGCCTTCGCAGGCGATCAGCTTACCCGCTAACAGTTTGGAAAGTGTAGATTTTCCTTCACCGTTGCGGCCCAGCAAAGCGATGCGGTCGTCTTGGTCGATGCGCAGCGACAGCTTTTTCAGGATCGGCGGGCCGCCATATCCTACTGCAACGCCCTCCATGTTAATGATAGGCGGCGAGAGTTCTTCCGGCACCGGGAAGGTGAACACCACCTTTTTCGCATCCTCGGGGGCGGTGATCGTCTCCATCTTTTCCAGCATTTTCACGCGGGATTGGGCTTGGGCAGCTTTCGACGCTTTGGCCTTGAAGCGATCAACGAAAGCCTGCAAATGCGCGCGCTTGGCGTCTTGTTTGCGGGCCTCTGCCTGCAAAACCGAGCGGCGTTCGGCGACTTGGCGGGCAAATTGATCGTAGGGGCCGGACCAATAGGTCAGCTTTTTGTTGTCAAGATGCAGGATGCCCGTGACCGAGCGGTTCAGCAGGCCGCGGTCGTGGCTGATGATCAGCACGGTGTGGGGGTATTTTTGCAGGTAGCTTTCCAGCCACAAAGCGCCTTCAAGGTCGAGGTAGTTGGTCGGCTCATCCAGCAGCAGATAGTCGGGCTGCGCGAACAAAACGCCTGCCAGCGCGACGCGCATGCGCCAGCCGCCGGAGAAGTCGGAGCAGGGGCGTTGCTGGGCTTCGGTATCAAAGCCGAGGCCTTTCAGGATGTTGGCGGCGCGACCTTCGGCAGACCACGCGTCAATGTCGTTCAGGCGGTGCTGAATTTCGGCGATGCGGTGCGGGTCATGGGCGGTTTCCGATTCCAACAGCAGGGCTGCACGCTCTGTATCGGCGGCGAGAACCGTGTCGATCAGGCTGGTGGACGACGACGGCACCTCTTGCGCGACGCCACCGATGCGGGCGCGCGACGGCATGGAAATGTCGCCGCTTTCCAGCGCCAGTTCCTTTTTGATCAGCCGGAACAACGTGGTTTTGCCAGCGCCATTGCGTCCGACAAGACCGACCTTATGACCGGTGGGAATCGTGGCAGAAGCGCCCTCAAACAGCGGGCGGCCCTCGACGGAATAGGTGATGTCTTCGATTTTAAGCATGGGGCGGGGATTGCCTTAAGCGGGCGGCGGCGTCAACCGGGGAAGGGAATTTGGCGCGCTTTATCCGGGCCTGCGGTCGTTGTTGACGCCTTTTCAAGCAAGCGGACCCGTGATAGCAGGCGCGTTATGAATTTCGGGGCGATTTTGCCCCTTGTTATGGAGAGCCAAAATGGCCGTCGAACGCACCCTGTCAATCATCAAACCCGATGCAACCAAGCGCAACCTGACCGGCAAGATCGTTGCCAAGTTTGAAGATGCGGGCCTGCGCGTGGTTGCGTCCAAGCGCATCCATCTGTCGCCTGCGCAGGCTGGCGCGTTCTATGCAGAACACGCGGCACGCGGTTTCTACGGTGAGCTGTGCGAGTTCATGGCCTCAGAGCCGGTTGTGGTGCAGGTTTTGGAAGGCGAATCCGCGATTGCCAAGAACCGTGAAGTGATGGGCGCCACCAACCCGGCAAATGCCGATGCGGGCACAATCCGCAAGGAATTCGCTTTGTCTATGGGCGAGAATTCGGTGCATGGTTCGGACAGCGAGGCTTCGGCTGCGCGCGAGATTTCGTTCTTCTTCTCGGGCCTTGAACTGGTCGGCTGAACGTTTTTGAGAAGTGTTTAGCGCTTCTCGATCACCCCAAAGAATTGCAGGGCCGCTTCCAATTCGGAGCGGCCTTGTGCTCTTGAGCCCATCCGTTCGGCTTTGATTGTATCGAAGCGGGCGCGCAGGGCTTTCTTTTCCTCGCCTTGGCAATCGTTCCACGGGCGGCCCTGCAACCCCATATGCAGCACATAATAGCCGATGAAATGTGGCTGGCTTCCTGCATCAAGCAGGCGGCGATAGGCCTCGTCGGCTCCCATGGCACGAATTTCTTCGGCAGAATGGATGCCTGCCTTCGCAAAGGCCGCTTCCGAGGCGGGGCCGAGGTTGGGTATGGTTGAAACTGGGCTTGGCATACGGCACCTGCAAATTACAACGGCCAGCCTAATGGCTGGCCCCCGAACAGTGCAATGACAGAGGCCAGCCTAGTGGCTGGCCTCTGGGTCGTGAAAGCGAAATCTTTAGATCGACGCCCCGTTTTTTCAGATAGAGGCCCAATCGCGGAAAACCGTGCCGCTTTGCTGCTGGGGGAATCCGCCCTGCTGCCCCTGCTGTTGCGGGGCCGGGGCTTGCGCGCCACCTTGCTGAGGTTGGGCGGGCTTGGAGGTAGACATTGGACTGCTCCGGTCGTTGTTTGGCGTTCTGCCATTATGTAAATTGCTCCGCCCTTGCGGCGGTGTTGCGACCGGATCAAGGAAGGATTGCGGCCAATTATACGCCAGCCGCGACGCCCGCAATAGAATTTACCTTCCAAAGCCGGCATTTGGTTTCACTTTGTTGCGATTATGTGCGCCGGAAAGCCAATCTGATTCAGCGCGGCCAGCATTGATTCGGCGGGGGCGGTGCCCTCGACCTCGACTTGCCGCAGGGTCAAATCGACGGTTATGGCGTGGGTACCGGGTAAGACGGTGAGTGCTTCGATCACCGAGGCTTTGCAATGGCCGCAGTTCATGTCGGGAACGGAAAGTAGGGTCATGGTGGGCTCCTTTTCTGGGTGGAAGATGAGGGTTCCGGTGGGGGGAAGGTCAAGGGGGGCGATTAAATTTCTGCAGGGCTTGACCTTCCCGTCACTGGAACCCCCATATCAGTTGTCGAAGGAGAATTCCGATGGACAAGCTGGCGACGAAAATTGACCTCAGCGTCGAGGGCATGACCTGTGCCGCGTGCACTGGGCGGGTGGAGCGAGTGCTGAAGGCGCAAATGGGTGTGTTGGATGCGGTGGCGAACCTTGTGACGCGGCGGGCCGAGGTGACTGTGTCGCAAGCGGTCGATCCGGCGATGTTGGCGGCGGCCGTGAGCAAGGCGGGCTATGCCGCGACACCTTTAGCGCAAGCGGTGGTGCAAGATCCGGCCGCAGAGCAGCGCGCGTTGTGGTGGGCTACGGCTCTTGCGGCTGCGCTGACCCTTCCGGTGTTCGTCGTAGAGATGGGTGGGCATTTCATCCCCGGTTTTCATATGGCGTTGCACGGGTTGATCGCACCGCAAACCCTGTGGCTGGCCGAGTTCGTGCTGGTGACACTGGTGCTGATCGGGCCGGGGCGGCGGTTTTTCAGCAAAGGCCTGCCCGCTTTGATGCGAGGAGGGCCTGATATGAACAGCCTTGTCGCGGTGGGCAGTGGCGCGGCTTGGGTCTATTCCAACGTAGTGACGTTTTGGCCCGCATTGATCCCGCAAGCCTCACGCTCGGTGTATTTCGAGGCGGCGGCGGTGATTGTCACCTTGATTTTGCTGGGCCGCAGCCTTGAGGCGCGGGCGCGGGGGCGGGCGGGGGCGGCGATTGCGCGGCTGGTGAAGCTTGCGCCGAAAACTGCGCGCAAGCTGGTGGACGGTGTAGTGCAAGAGGTCGAGGTGGCATCTTTGCTGCCCGGCGATCAGGTGCAGATCCGGCCTGGAGAGCGGATTCCTGCGGATGGGCTTGTGATCTCGGGCCATTCGACGGTGGACGAGTCAATGTTGACGGGCGAGCCTTTGGGGCAGGAAAAGCTGGAAGGCGCACGACTGACTGGCGGCACAGTGAATGGCACCGGGGCTTTGGTGATGCAAATCACCGAAGTCGGGGCTGCGACGGTGTTGGCGCGAATCATCGCGATGGTTGAGGCGGCGCAGGGAGGCAAACTGCCGGTGCAGGCGCTGGTCGACCGGATCACCCTGTGGTTCGTGCCCGTGGTGATGGCAGTGGCGGCTCTGACGGTGCTGGTCTGGCTAATCTTCGGGCCGGGTCTGGCCGAGGCTTTGGTTGCAGGTGTGTCAGTGCTGATCATCGCTTGCCCCTGCGCGATGGGGCTGGCGGTGCCTGTCTCCATTCTGGTCGGCACCGGGCGGGCGGCGGAACTCGGGATCTTGTTCCGCAAGGGTGAGGCTTTGCAAAGGCTTGAGACTGTGCGGCTGGTGGCGTTTGATAAGACCGGCACGCTGACCATGGGACGGCCAGTGGTGCAAGCGGTGGTCGGTGGCGCAGGCGTTTTGGAGATCGCGGCGGCGGTGGAGGCAGCATCCGAGCATCCACTGGCGGCGGCGGTCGCGGCAGAGGCCGCGCGTCTGAGGTTGCGCGTGGCGGCGGTACAGGGGTTTGACGCTGTGCCGGGGCAGGGTGCGCGGGCGGTGCTGGAAGGTGTCGCGGTCAGCGTCGGCTCGGCACGGATGTTCCCAGACTTGGATGCAGGGCTGGCCGCGCAGGCGGCTGCGGTGCAGGCCAAGGGGCAGGGTGTTTTGTTCGTCGGGCGGGAGGACGTGGCGATTGGCATGATCACGGTGGCCGATCCGATCAAGCCTTCTGCGGCAGCGGTGGTGGCGGCGCTCCAGGCTGCGGGCGTTCAAGTGGCGATGATCACCGGCGATGCCGAGGCCACAGCGCGGGCGGTGGCGGCAGCGCTTGGTATCACCGAAGTCCATGCCGGGGTGCTGCCCGCAGGCAAGGCTGCAGTGATCTCGGGCCTTGGCGCAAGTGTGGCTTTTGTCGGTGATGGGATCAACGACGCGCCTGCGCTTGCGGCTGCAGAGGTCGGTTTTGCGATGGGCACCGGCACTGATGTGGCGATTGAGGCGGGGGATGTGGTGCTGATGACGGGGGATCCGCTGGGTGTGCTGCGCGCTCTGGAACTTTCCCGCGCAACCATGCGAAATATCAGGGAAAATCTGGTTTGGGCCTTTGGCTATAACGCCGCTTTGATCCCAGTGGCGGCCGGGGTTTTGGTGCCGTTCGGTGGCCCGCAACTGTCGCCGATGCTGGCGGCGGGGGCGATGGCTTTGTCCTCGGTCTTTGTTCTGTTCAATGCGCTGCGGTTGCGGCGCTTCAAGGGAGCACGGGGATGAATATCGCAGAAGTTGCCAAGG
Organism: Cypionkella sp.; assembly: GCA_046590425.1. Taxonomy (GTDB): domain Bacteria; phylum Pseudomonadota; class Alphaproteobacteria; order Rhodobacterales; family Rhodobacteraceae; genus Cypionkella. The sequence goes on from JBKJTI010000327.1 coordinate 18,659, forward strand.
CGGCGGGGCTGCCCGCCAAGACCATCCGCTATTATGAAGAGATCGGCCTGATCCAACCTGCGCGCAGCGAGAACGGCTACCGTGCCTTCGCCGAAACCGATCTGCACAAACTGGCCTTCGTCGGTCGGGCGCGATCTTTGGGGTTCTCGATTGTCGAATGTCGGGCACTGTTGGCGCTTTATGAAGACCGCGCGCGGGCGAGTGGCGATGTCAAAGCACTCGCGGTGACGCATCTGGCGCAAATTCGCGCCAAGATCGTCGAATTGCGCGCGATGGAGGCGACATTGGCCGATCTGGTGCAGGCCTGTAACGGCGACCATCGGCCAGATTGCCCGATTCTGCATGGGCTGGCGAAATCGTGCTCAGGCGACTCGTAGCAGTTGTTCAAGATCGGTATTGCCGCCGACAAGGTCTTGCAGACTGACCGCGTCAAGGGTTTTGTAAAAGCCCTCCAAGGCGTTGGACAGCACGCATTTCAGCCGACAGGCCCCTGACAAGGGGCAAGAGTTGGGTTGCTCGGCGCAATCGGTGAAGGGCAAGACCTTCTCAAATATCCGAAACACCGTGCCGACCTTGATCTCGGCAGCATCAAACCCCAGCATCATGCCGCCCGCCCGCCCGCGCCGGGTCTTCAGCAAGTCTTGCCGCGCTAGCAGATGGATCACCTGCGCCAGATGGTTTTCGGAGGCACCGCACGCGACGGCAATCTCGTGTTTTCGCACGATACGACCGTTGTTTACCGCGCAATACATCAGTGTACGCATTGCCAAATTGGTGCGAGTGGTCAGGCGCATGGGCTCTCCGATCTTGCAAGATTTGACGTAGTTTTGCGCAGTTTTCTGTCGGCTGCCTTGATTCAGATCAGATACAACATTGACCTCAGAGCAATGCCTAGGCCGCAATGGTAGCCTTTTGGGCGCAGTCAAAGCGCTTTGATCGTATCGACCTATCTAATAAAACGAAAAACATGGTGAAATCTGGAATTGTTTGCGGTAACAAGAAAGCGGTTTGAAGGTTTTGTTCTGAGACCGGTTTTTGGGTGACGCCGCAACGACGCGGTGCTGCTTGACCCGGGACGGCAGAGAGATAGGCTTGAAGCCAACCGAAATGAAAAGATGTGGAACGCGCTTTGAAGGATATGGACCTGACCCCCGCTTTGCTGAAAACCGACGTGCTGCGGCACCTGACCTTCACGATTGGCAAAGATCCGGCCAATGCCAGCGCGTACGATTGGCGCATGGCGCTGTCCTTCGCCATCCGCGACCGGATCATGGAGCCGTGGTTTGCCTCGACGCGCCGGACTTGGGCGGAAGATCGCAAGCGGGTGTATTACCTGTCGATGGAGTTTCTGATCGGGCGGCTGCTTGAAGATGCCACGGTCAATCTCGGCCTGCGCGACATCGCCGAGGAGGTGATGCAGGACTTCAGCCAGGATTTCCATACGCTGGTGGAAGGTGAGCCGGATGCGGCGCTTGGCAATGGCGGTTTGGGGCGGCTGGCGGCCTGTTTCATGGAAAGCATGGCGACGGTGGGCTGCCCGGCTTACGGCTATGGCATCCGCTATGAGCACGGGTTGTTCCGGCAAAGTTTTGAGCGCGGTCAACAGGTTGAGATGCCCGAAGATTGGCTGTCGCAATCGAACCCGTGGGAATTTGCGCGGCCAGAAAGCGCCTATGTGATCCCCTTCAAGGGCACGGTTGAGGTCAAGGACGGCAAAGAGATTTGGGTTCCGGCTGAGACGGTTCTCGCCTCGGCCTATGACACCCCGGTGATTGGCTGGCAGGGAAAATGGGCGAATACCCTGCGGTTGTGGTCGGCGAAACCCACGAAACAGTTCGATCTAGAGCGGTTCAATCGCGGTGATTATGCTGCGGCGGCAGAGCCTGAGGCCTTGGCGCGCACCCTCAGCCGCGTGCTTTATCCCGATGACACCACCTATCAGGGCAAGGAATTGCGGCTGAAGCAGGAATTTTTCCTGACCTCGGCGGCCCTGCAAGACATCCTGCGCCGCTTCAAGGCCAGCCATTCCGATCTGCGCAACCTGCCAAAACATGTCGCGATCCAGATGAACGACACCCATCCGGCGATTGCCGGACCGGAATTGATCCGCTTGCTGGTCGATGAAAACGGCATGGGCTTTGAAGACGCGCTGGATATTGCGCGCGATTGCTTGGGCTACACCAACCACACCCTGCTGCCCGAGGCGTTGGAACGGTGGGCGACCTTCACCTTCGGCAACACGCTGCCGCGCCATATGCAGATTGTCGAGCGGATCGACAGCTGGCACCGCCGCACCTTTAACCCGCCGCATTACATTGGCATCGTCAAGCACCAAGAGGTGCGGATGGGCGAGTTGGCGTTCGTGATGGCGCATAAGGTGAACGGCGTGTCGGCGCTGCATTCTGATCTGGTGAAGAAGAACCTGTTCCCCGAGTTGAACGCGTTGCATCCGGGACGGATTATCAATGAAACCAATGGGGTCACGCCGCGCCGTTGGCTGAAAATGTCAAACCGCCCATTGTCGACGCTGATCACGGAGTCGATTGGTAGCGGCTGGGAAGATGATCTCGAGCGGTTGAAACGGCTGGAGCCTTTGGTCGATGATTCTGGGTTCCGCGCCAAGTTTGATGCCGCAAAGCGTGCCAATAAGGTGGCTCTGGAAGGCTGGATCGCGCAGGAATGTGGCGTGAAAGTCTCGCCCGATGCGCTGTTTGATGTGCAGGTCAAGCGGATCCATGAATACAAGCGGCAGCTTTTGAACATCCTGCAAACCGTGGCGCATTATCAGCGTATCAAGGCCAATCCGACGGGGCCTTGGGTGCCTCGTGTGAAGATTTTCGGTGGAAAGTCAGCTCCGGGTTACGCGGTGGCAAAAGAAATAATACATCTTATCAATGACGTGGCGCAGGTTATTAATGCGGATAGTGAGGTCGGCGATCTGTTGAAAGTGATCTATCCGGCCAACTACAATGTCAGTATGGCCGAGCGTTTGGTGCCTGCGGCGGATTTGTCCGAGCAGATATCGACCGCTGGGAAAGAGGCGTCGGGCACCGGAAACATGAAATTCATGATGAACGGCGCACCGACGATTGGCACGCTCGACGGCGCGAATGTTGAGATTCTCCAAGAGGTTGGCGCGGAAAGCTTCTTTCTGTTCGGCCTGACCACCGATGAGGCGATGAAGCGGCGCGAAGACCCAGAACAATCGCGCAAGGCGATTGACGCCAGCCCAGCGCTGCAATTGGTGTTGCAGGCGATTGCCGAAGGCCAGTTCAGCCCGGATCAGAAAGACCGCTATCATGGTCTGGTGCATCGGGTTTGGCACCACGATTACTTCCTCGTTGCAGCGGATTTCGACTCGTATGATGTTGCTCAGGATCAGGTGGATACCGCCTATGCGGATCGTCAGGCTTGGATTAAAATGGCGGCATTGAACACGGCGCGGTCAGGATTTTTCAGCTCGGATCGCACCATTCGCAGCTATATGAAAGACGTCTGGACGATCCCATCTGCGCTTTAATATCAAGAGGTTGCCATGACTGACCTGCTCATTGACCCCGGTGCTGCACAAGCGATTGCCGAGGGGCGGCATGGCGACCCGTTTTCGGTACTGGGGCTGCATAAACGCGGTGGCAAATGGGTGGTGCTGGGGTTTGATCCCGGTGCCGAACAGATGTTCGTATTGCCGGGGAAAGCTGGCAAGCCTGTGGCTGCGGTGGCGGTCAAAGGTGCGCCGGGTCTGTTTGTGGCCGAGCTTGCGCGCAAATCTGACTATCGTTTGCGCTGGCAGGGTCATGGTGCGGAATGGGATTGTGAAGACCCGTTCGCATTTGGTCCAGTTCTGGGAGAATTGGATGAGTATCTGCTCGGCGAAGGCAGCCACAAGCGGCTGTGGCAAGTCTTGGGCGCGCATGTGATCACGCATGAGGGAGTTGTGGGCACGCATTTTGCGGTTTGGGCTCCGAATGCCGAGCGGGTGTCGGTGGTTGGCAACTTCAACCAATGGGATGGCCGCCGTCATCCAATGCGCCGTCGCGGCGGCACCGGGGTATGGGAGACTTTCTTGCCCGCGATTGGCGAAGGTGAGGCCTATAAATTCGAAATTCGCGGTCCGGGCGGGGTTTTGCTGCCGCTGAAGGCCGATCCGGTGGGTTTTGGGTCGGAACACGCGCCGAAAAACGCCAGTGTCGTGCGGCAGATCGAGAATCCGACCTGGCACGATGCGGAATGGATGGCGGCGCGCGGGGCCAAGCAGACCATTGACGCGCCAATTTCGGTGTATGAGGTGCATTTGGGGTCATGGAAGCGGGCTCCGGGCGACCGGATGCTGTCTTACACCGAGCTTGCCGAACAATTGGTCACATATGTCGCCGATATGGGCTTCACCCATATCGAGTTGATGCCGATATCCGAATATCCGTTCGATGGCTCTTGGGGCTATCAGCCGGTTGGTCTTTTTGCGCCGACAATCCGGCATGGCACGCCGAACGAATTCCGCGCTTTCATGGATGCGGCCCACCAACGCGGCATTGGCGTGCTGCTTGATTGGGTGCCGGGGCATTTCCCGACCGATGCGCATGGCTTGGGCCGTTTTGACGGCACATCGCTTTATGAGCACCAAGACCCGCGCGAGGGCTTCCATCAGGATTGGAACACGCTGATCTACAACTATGGTCGTGTGGAGGTCTCCAATTACCTTGTGTCTAACGCGTTGTATTGGTTAGAAGAATACCACATGGACGGGTTGCGCGTCGATGCCGTTGCGTCCATGCTTTACCGCGATTACAGCCGTGAGGCGGGGCAGTGGGTGCCCAATAAAGACGGTGGGCGCGAGAATTACGAGGCGATTGCCGTGCTGCAAAGCATGAACATCACCGCTTATGGCGAGGTTGCAGGCGTGATGACCGTGGCGGAAGAAAGCACGGCGTTTGCGGGCGTGTCGCGTCCGGTGAACCACGGTGGACTTGGCTTTGGCTTCAAGTGGAACATGGGCTGGATGAATGACACGCTGTCTTACATGCACAAAGACCCGATCTATCGCCGCTTCCATCACCACCAGATGACCTTCGGTTTGCATTACGCGTGGTCGGAAAATTATATCCTGCCAATCAGCCATGATGAGGTTGTGCATGGCAAAGGCTCGATGCTGGAGAAAATGCCGGGGAATGGTGAACAGAAATTCGCAAACCTGCGGGCCTATTACGGTTTCATGTGGGCGCATCCCGGCAAAAAGCTGTTGTTCATGGGCTGCGAGTTCGCGCAGGGCAAGGAATGGAACTACAACCAGTCGCTCGATTGGCATCAGCTGGAGATCCCGGCGCATTTGGGGATGCAAAACCTCGTGCGCGATCTGAACCGGGTTTATCGCGATTTGCCTGCGTTGCACGTCAATGATACCCGCCCCGAAGGCTTTGAATGGATCGAAAGCAATGATGCCGAAGCCGGGGTTTACGCTTGGCTGCGCAAGGGTCAGGCGGGCGATCCGATGGTGGTGGCGCTGGTCAATATGACTCCGGTCGATCGTGCGTACAGGGTTGGTCTGCCTGCGGGCGGGCAGTGGACCGAAATACTGAACACAGATGCGGCGGTTTACGGAGGAGGTAATCGTGGCAATCTGGGTGGTGTCGTGGCGGAGGCAAAACCGCATCATGGCCGCCCATATTCGGCCCCGGTCAATCTGCCGCCTTTATCGGCGGTCTGGCTGAAACAGGGTTGAAATCACAGGATAAAAGTAGGCGCAGGCCTGCGTAAAGGGAGGACTACGATGCAACCAAGACCCAACGCCCGTCTGTCATCGCAGGCTATGGCTTTTGTTCTGGCTGGGGGACGCGGAAGTCGGCTGAAAGAGCTGACGGATCGGCGCGCCAAACCTGCAGTTTATTTTGGCGGCAAGACCCGGATTATCGACTTCGCGTTGTCTAATGCGCTGAATTCCGGCATCCGAAAAATGGCGATTGCGACGCAGTATAAGGCGCATTCACTGATTCGCCATATGCAGCGTGGCTGGGGCTTTTTCCGCGCCGAGCGCAACGAATATCTGGATATTCTGCCTGCATCACAGCGGGTGTCTGAGAACAAATGGTATCTTGGCACCGCCGATGCCGTTGCGCAAAACATTGATATCGTTGATTCTTATGGTGTGAAGTATATCGTCGTTCTGGCGGGGGATCACATTTACAAGATGGATTACGAGGTGATGTTGCAGCAGCATGTCGATAGTGCCGCCGATGTCACCATCGGCTGTCTGACCGTGCCGCGGATGGAGGCTGTGGCGTTTGGCGTGATGCATGTCGACAAGGATATGCGGATCACCAGCTTTTTGGAAAAGCCCGCCGATCCACCGTCAATTCCCGGCGATCCAGACAATGCTTTGGCCTCAATGGGGATTTACATCTTCGACTGGGCCTTCCTGCGCGATTTGCTGATCCGCGACATGGCGGATGACAATTCCAGCCATGATTTCGGCAATGATCTGATCCCGGATATCGTGAAGAACGGTAAAGCGGTGGCGCATAAATTCGCCGATTCTTGCGTGAAATCGGGGCTGGAGACGGAACCCTACTGGCGCGATGTTGGCACGATTGATGCGTTCTGGCAGGCCAATATCGACCTGACCGATTTCATCCCGAAGCTGGACATTTACGATCAAAGCTGGCCGATCTGGACCTATTCCGAGATCCTGCCGCCCGCGAAATTCATCCATGATGAAGAAACCCG
>JBKJTI010000070.1:0-10088 GCA_046590425.1 Cypionkella sp.
CGATTGAAGACCCTTCGTGGCCTCACGCCCTACGAGTTCATCGTCAAAAGCTGGACTTCAGAACCCGAACGTTTCACAAATGCTCCAACCCATCAAATGCCGGGACTGAACACCTAGCTCCTGCTCGCCGCGCAGGGCGAGGCCAACTTCGAACACCCCAACCCCGGCGGACACCACAAATCCGAGGATCAGCAATTGCCAAATCAGCCGGGGTGCAGGGGAGGGCGCCAATGCTTCGTCCAGCCTCTGCGCCGGTATGATACTTCCGGGCAGCTACACCTCAACTGCAATTGCCGCCACCATAGCCAGTCCGCCGGTTGCCAGCAGTGGCACAGTCAATGCCCCGGCAGCGCCCACGGTTCCGCCCGGCAGGCGTTGCAACACCACCCCCAGCGCCGGACCGAACAGAAAGCCAGAGATGCCCGCTGTCGATACGAACGACAGTCTGCGGCCCAGTGTCTTTTTGCCCGACGATACATCCGTGACTGCGGCAAGGGCGACCGGTGTGATCGCTGCTCCAAATATACCAGTCAGTGCGCGACCGACGTAAATCGCGGCCAGCGTGTCGAACAGGACGGAGGCGGTCATGGTGGCGCTGAAACCAATAAGCCCGATCAGCAATATGCGACGCCGTCCCCAAGTGTCCGACAGCCAGCCCCAGACCGGGGCACAGATGAACAGCGCCAGCATGTAGATCGCCGTCAGCAGCCCGGTGGCGCGCGACACCTGCGCAGGGGTGCTGTCAATGCCCAGCAACCGCTCGATCAGTGCGGGCAGTTGCGGCAGCAATATCCCGAACCCAAGCGAGATCGTGAACACCGCCAGCATCAGCACGGGCAGATTGACCCTGACGGGCGTGGCGGTTGCGACCGGATACACCTCAGATTGCCGCGACAGCCCGCGCCAGAAGATCGCGGACCTGCCCGGCGACCGCGTGCAGCCCCGCATTGTCAATGGCCTGCATCGGTGCAACCGGATCAACCGCGCTGACCTCTACTCCGCCGTTGACCGCCCGCAGAATGACGTTGCACGGCAGCATTGCTCCGACGCGCGGCTCCATCCCGATGGCCTGCCAGGCCATTTTCGGATTGCACGCCCAAGGATAAGGTAGGCTGGCATATCCACGTCGATCTTCTTTTTCATCGTGGCTGCCACGTCAATCTCGGTCAGAATACCGAACCCGTTCGCGGTCAGTGCGGCGCGGGTGCGACTGTCCACCGCGTCAAATGTGGCCCCGGTAATCAGCCTGTCTATTGTGTAACTCAGAACGCTGTCCTCCTGCTATTTGCGCAGATATTTTGCCAAAGCGAAAATAGCGAGCACCACGAGGACGGTGACAAGGATCATCCAGATGCCGCCAAATCCCATCCCATAGCCGTTCATCATCGCGTGCCCTTTCCGGTTGGCCGCAGGCCCCTTGGCGGTGCAAAGGGGCTCGCGACATTGTTATTCGTCATCCATCATGTCGGAATGATCCGCGTCCTGCGGCACTGACGCGGGCTTCATCATCATCTGCATCATCGCGGCCATTGCCGCGATTTCGGCCTCGGTGACCTGACCGTCACCGTCTTCGTCATGCATCTGAAACGCGCGAACCATCATGGTCCGGGTGTGGGCGGCATGCATCACCTCGAACTCGGCCAGCGACAGCGTTCCGTTGGTGTCGGTGTCATAGGTCTTGACCTCGGCCTGCATCCCGGCGGTCATTTCCTCGGGCGTCAGGATGCCATCCTTGTTGGCATCGAACGTCCGCATGGCATAGCCGTTCATGCCCGACATCATGCCGCCAATCATGCCATCGCGTCCGCCCATCATGCCCTGCTGGGCAGCAATCGGTGCCGCGAAGCCAAGACCCGCGATCAGGCAAAGGGAATAGATCTGTGTTTGTTTCATTGTGCTGCTCCTGTTTCGTTACGGGTATGCAATCAAATTGGGCGGCAGGCGTCGTTGATCTGCATCAGGTGGTGCGATTTATACGTTCCGGCGTTCATCAGCGGGTCGTAAGATCAGGCGTGGTCCTGATCGAGATCAAGGCGCACGCGCTTGTATCCCGTCGCGGTACGTGAATCCCAAGCCGTGAGGAATTTCACATGACCCCGACCCTGACCCGCCGCAGTTTTATCGCTACAACCGCGCTTACGGCGGCAAGCCTTGGCCTGCCGCGCGGCGCTTGGGCGGCAACCCACAAGCCGTTGCTGCTGACCGCCACCAGCCGGACGCTGGACATTGACGGGCGGGCCGCGACGGTCTGGGGGCTGGTCAATGCCCAAGGGGGCAGTGGCCTGATGCTGGACCCCGGACAACGGTTTCGGGTTGATCTGACCAATGCGCTGGACGTCGATACCCTCATCCACTGGCACGGCCAGATCCCGCCCAATGCGCAGGACGGCGTGCCGGATATTCCGCTGCCGATGCTGAAACCCGGCGAGATGCGTGAGTTTGACTTTGAGCCGATGCCCGGCACCTATTGGATGCACAGCCATGTGCCGGTATAGGAAATGGAGCTGCTGGCAGCACCCCTGATCATGCAGTGCCGCCGATGTGGCCGCCGACCGGCACGAAGTGGTGATGTTCCTGCACGACTTCAGCTTTCGCCCTGCCGCCGAGGTTCTGGCAGAAATCACCGGCGGCGATGGCAGCATGGCCGGGATGGACATGGGTGCGGCGACGCCCGCTCCGGATGCCACGCACGACATGGATACGTCGGGCATCGCGATGGACCTGAACGATTTCAACTTTGACGCCTATCTGGCGAATGACCGCACCCTGAATGACCCTGAAGTGATCCGGGTCGACAACGGCGGGCGGGCGCGGCTGCGCGTCATGAACGCCGCCGCCACCACGGTGTTCTGGATCGATACGGGTGCGCTCAATGGGCGGCTGGTCGCGGTGGACGGGCATAAGGTGCAGCCCCTGCAAGGTCGCCGCTTTGGGCTGGCAATGGGGCAGCGGCTGGATATCGAACTGGACCTGCCAGGTGGCGAAGGCGCGTTTCCGGTGCTGGCCTTGCGTGAAGGTGCCGTCGAGCGGACCGGGATCATCCTTGCCACTGCAGGGGCGACGATTGAAAAGCTGGCAGGCACGGGCGAGACTGCGGCAGCGGCTTTCGATATCGATCTGTCGCAAGAGGCGGCTTTGCGCGCCATGACGCCACTGCCAGACCGCCCGGCCGACACCGCCGCGACGCTGATGCTCGGCGGGTCGATGCAGCCCTATCTGTGGACAATCAACGGGCAAACCTGGGGCAATCACACTCCGATCAGCGCCAAATCGGGCCAGCGGGTCGAGTTGACCTTTCACAACATGTCGATGATGGCGCATCCGATGCACCTGCATGGGCACAGGTTTCAGGTGGTGGCACTCAATGGCAAACGCTTTGCGGGCGCGATGCGCGACACCGTGCAGGTGCCACCGCAGGCAATGGTCACGGTGGCAATCGATGCAGGCGAGGCGGCACGCTGGATGCTGCATTGCCACCACATGCCACACCTGTCCACCGGCATGATGACCGAATTCGCGGTGTCGGCCTGAACGGCGCTGACATTACAGATACGCCTGTATCGGCAACAGACCGACCAGCCATGAAATGGCCCGCTGCGGCGCACTTGCCTCGGGCTCCACGAACATCACCGCAGGCTGACCGGGGCGCGCCACAGCCCACTGAAGCGCATGACCGGGGCGCGTAACGGCATATGCCTGATCAGGGGCGCTCAGTGTGTCGATCATCGCGGTGATTTCGGCCACAAGCGCGGGGTGCTCGAACAACAGGCCCAACTCTGTGTTGGTGAAGGCCGAGCGCAGATCGAAGTTGAGCGAGCCGACGATCGCCTGCCGCCCGTCAATGACGAACACTTTGGAATGCAGCACATCACGTTTGCGGCCCTCCTTCGGTATGGGCGAGAATTCATGGATCAGAGCCCCTGCCGTCAGCAGCGCCCCCCGGTAGCGCCGGTAGGCACCGTACACCAGCAGCATGTCGGTCGCCGACAGCGCGTTGGTCAAAAGGCTGACCCTGACACCCCGCTCCGCAAGTCCGGTCAGCCCCGCAATGCCCGCCCGGCCGGGCACGAAATAAGGGGTGATCAGCCGCACCTCGGTCTGGGCACGCAGCAGAATGTCAGCGATCGCCGTCGACATCCAAGGGGCAGAGTGGTTGCCATAGGCCTTGTCCGGCGGGTCGGCCAGAAGCTGCACTGTGTCCGTCCAGTGCAGGCGCCCGGCCAGCACTGCCTTTGCCGTGCGCCCGTCCAACGTGCGCGCGAGGTACCGTCGCGACGGCGGGGTGCGGACCTCACAGGCCAAACGGGTGCAGAACTTGCTCAGATTCATCTTGAATCCGGGCCAAAGGGCAAGGATCGGCAGGGACAGGCCGAGGTTCCAGTAGCTGTCGAACAGGGCCGACACCTCGGTCACTTTTGGCCCCACCAGCAGCATATCCGCGTCAATCGAGTGGCGGGTGTCGGCGTCGAGTGCGCTGAAATACGTGTCGCCAATATTGCGCCCGCCGATGATCGCTAACCGTCCGTCGGCGATCCACAGCTTGCCATGCATCCGGCGATTGAACCGGGCCAGCCCCAGCAGCATCTCGACAGTGCGGCGGACAACATGGCCCCGGTTGCGCGTCGGATTGAACAGCCGCACCTCGATCAGTGGATGCCCAGTCAGTGCCAAAAATGCCGGATCGAACCCCTGCACGTTCACATCATCCAGCAGCAGGCGAATGCGCACGCCTCTTTTGGCCGCCGCCATCAGCGCGTCAAGCAGCAGCCATCCGGTTACATCGGTGCGCCAGATGTAATACATCAGATCCAGACTGCGGCCCGCCTGCGCAGCCGAAAGGGCGCGCGCGGCGAAAGCGTCGGAATTGTCGAGCAGCGTCGCAAGGCCGGATTGCCCCATGTTTCGTGCCTCCAACGGATCAAGGAGCGTGTCGAGTTTGGTCAGCACATTGCCGCGCGGACGTGACACAGTTGCTGGCCCGCGCCCCTTGCGCAGGAACTGCCGGTAGGACCGGTGCGCCAGCCAGGATGCGATGCCGATCGCACCTGCGCCGACCACAATCCAGAGCAAAACTTGCACGGCCAATGCGGTCATCACAGCCCCACAGCTGTTTGGGGGGCCAGCCGCAGCCGGGCGGTAATCGGCAGATGGTCCGAGGCGCGGCGTGCGAGCGGGCTGTCATGCGTGGCTATATCCAGAAGCTCGCCTTGAATGCAGGTCATCATCCGGTCGAGTGCCAGCAGCGGATAACGCGAGGGAAAGCTGGGGCGCGGATCGCTGATGGTGAACTGTTCACCCAGGGTTTTCAGCGCCGCACTTTTGCCGCGCCATTCGTTCAGATCACCCATCAGCAGCGTTGGCCGCGCCTCAAGGCTGCCAAGCTTGTCCAGCAGCGCGCGCGCCTGTGCGGCGCGCGAACCGGGCAACAGCCCCAGATGCGCGTTCACCACCCGCAAGGGCTGCCCATTGATCTCCATATCCGTCACCAGCGCGCCGCGCGGCTCGAAACCCGGCAGGATCAGCTGATGCACCTCATGCACCAGCGCATTGCGGACCAACAGTAGGTTGCCATGCCAGCCATGCGCGTCGCCGACATCGTCCAAGGGCACCGCGATCAGCCCCAGATCGCGCCGGATACTCTCCAGATCAAGCAGCCCGGTGCGGGTGCCAAAGCGGGTGTCCGCCTCTTGCAAGGCCAGAATATCGGCGCCGATTTCGGCAATCACCGCGACCGTTCGCATTAAATCACGCCGCCGGTCGGTGCCAATGCCCTTGTGGATATTGTAGGAGGCCACGGAAAGGTCGCGCAGTGATGTCATCTTCTGATTATTCTTCCGACAAGGGCCATCCCCAACACATGATATGGCGATGCGACGGGTTTGGCCAATGGTGTTCGCCGCATCTTCCTGCCTGCACGGTTGATAGACTGCGCGCGTGACAGCAATCAGCATCCCAAATGAAGGCTGCCCACATCTGCCTTGCGCGCTGTTTACCCGAAACGATGATTGGCCGGTGCACAGGCCCCACCGCCGCGGCCCGTGTCATTACCGCCTCCATTTGCTGTACATTCTTCCCTCTCTACTGGGCCGGATCGGTCTGGGCGCCCCATTCGGAAACTGCACGCATGGGGTCGATCGTGCCGTTGGGCGGCGTCGTGATCCGCCCGGTGACAATGGCTTTTCTGACCGCTGCTTCCGAGACCCCGCGCTGCGCGGCATTGCTTCGCCGGGACACTCCCATTCTGACCGAAACCTCATATATTCAGTGACTTAGGAGTTGCTCTCTTTTGGTCTCAACCGCTGTCTGCAGCCATCGCAACGCAACGGAGACCGCCATGAAGCCCCTGACAACACACGAAGAATTCTGCCTGAAGAACGCCGTCCACTTTGTCGCCGCCCGGGGCCGGACGCCCGCCACCCGCACGCGGGAGCAATTCGCGGCGCTCCCCAAGTCGCAGGCCTTTGGCGCGGCGATCGGCGACGGCCGCACCATGATCTACGCGGTCACCAGCCTCGGGCATTCCGCCCACATCACCCACGCCTGAAGGAACGAACCCATGAAAACCAAAGCCCTCACCGCCGCGCAGCTCGACACGCTCGCCCAGCGCCTTTCCGAAACCCCGATCGAACCGGCCACCAGCGCCAAGAGGGCGGGCGACAACCTCGCCCGCTTGCTAGCGGCAAGGATCGGCGCCGAGCGCGCTGCCCTTGCTTTCACCTCGATTATGACCGCCGCCACCGCCGAGCAGGCCGAGGCACGGCTGACTTTGGTGCTCGATTACGGCAACCCTGATCCTGCGAGCGAGCCGATCACGGCGGCGGAGGAAGAACCGAAGGGTGCGCCCGACCCCGTGATCGGCAAGCGCCAAGCCATCCGAGATCAGACCCAGACTGGTGCGCTGCCAAACGCGCCGGACTTTTCCAAACCGACCCACGCTCGCTTACGCGCCAAGCTCGCCCAGATCGTCGTCTTGGCCGAGGCGGACGACATCGCGGCACTGCAGGCTTTTGAGATCAACCCCGTTTCCTCCAGCCCCAAGGCGATGGCGCGCTACCGCGACCTCTGCGTGACCGCAATTACCGCCCGGACGGAGGCGGCGGTGTGAAGATCACCCGCGAATTCTGCCCCGGCGATCGGTACGTCTGTGATTTCGGGCTCTGCAGCTATGCGAATGGCTGGGCGCAGGTCGATATGGCACAGGACGCGTCCTATTTCGGCACGTGGGCCAACCCGACCCGCCTGATGATCTTCAGCTATTGTGAGGGCGACACGACCCTGAAGGAGGCCGCGTCGCCCGAAGAGTTTGCCGCTGAACTGCGCGAGATTGACGATTGGAACCGGGCCCACGGATATGGCCCGGCGCGGATCGATCCGGGGTTTGATCCGGCGATGAGGGAGGCGTTTGAAGGGCTGGGATTGGCGGAAATGCTACGCTGAATGTGCGGCATTTTCCTTGGCCAGAGGCGCAGAAACGATCAGCCCACATAACCCGCCAGACTGTCCGACGTTCAGGATCGGTTCAATGCACACCCCGCGCCCGCAACCGCTCTGGCGTGACGAGGCCGCGTGACAGCATCGCGTCGCGGATTGTGTTGCTGATCGTGCTGGCGGGGAGGAATTTGTCTGAATTGACCATTTCGGCGTAGAAGGCCGCGAGTTCATCGGCGCTGGGCCGGGTGCCCTCTGAGCGTTTGGGTTGGCGCTTGCCGGTCGTTGGCTTGGCGGAGGCTGCCGCGATCTGCGCATCGCGCTTGGCAGCGCGTTCCATCGCCCGGTCGAGGGCCTTGGGCCATCGGGCGGGGCAGGGTGGTCCCTCCGGGTTTCGGTGGCGGTCTCGATGATCCGATCCTCGGTGAGGCCAAGCTCGTCGATCCACCGGCGTACATGGGCCCGGGCTGCCCAGCCCTGCCACCAGGCGGGCAGGGTGCCGTTCGGATCGATGCCCAGAGCGGTAAGCAGCTCTGCGAAAAATCGATCAAATTCAATCTCGCGCGCTTGCGCATCCTCCTCCTCCTTGACTGGTTTAGTTAAAAGTTCTCTTACAAGGTTATACTCCGGATTCCGGAGATGGCTTTCGGGAAAATCCGGAGATGGAACGCCCGGAAATCCGGAGATGGCTCCATCTGTGGGTTCCGGAGATGGGTGGTCATTTTCCTCCATGATTTCAACAAAGCAATCGTCGGATTCCGGAGGTGGTTCCGGCGGAAATCCGGCCTCGAATCCCAGGATGTATCGGGTGGGCTGGCGGCGGTTCGTACGCGGATTGTGGGTGCGGGTACGGTGGATCAGGCCCATTTTTTCCAGCGTGCCGAGATGATCGTTGAGGGCGGAGATGGACATTTCCGCATCCTCGGCCAGCCGCGTCTGCGTCGGGAAACAGCCGAAGTCCGGGTTGTGCCGGTCACAGAGGATCCACAGGACGAACTTGGTGGCAGGCTTCAGTCCGCGCTGCCGGATGGCCCAGTTGGTGGCGGCATGGCTCATGGGTGATCTCCGGACATGGAAAAAGGCCCGGTGATGAACACAGGGCCGGACAGGGTGGGGCGGGGTCGAAAACGCCTGGGTCGGGCGGTTCCGTAGCGAGGAGGGACGGAGGGCAGAGCGGACAGGGTGGCCGCGGTGTTGATCAGCTTTAGAGCGCGCACTCAGACGCAGGGTGCGCACCTGCAAACCGCGCACCCAAAAGTGCGAACCCAGAAAAAATGTTTGACGCTAGAGGCTTGCCGCGCCTCCGCCCCCCGCATACAGGTCCGGCCAGGGTGGAACCAAGGCCGGGGGAGCGAGGGGCAGCGCCTGATAAGAGCTTGGGGAAGCGGTCGATCTGTCGCCCATATGTTCCACCAGCCTATCGCTTTTGTGCCCCAGATCTGGGCGAAATGTCTCGCCTGAAGGTCAACGTGTTCTGCGGGTTATCCTGCGTATTGGCCACGCTTTCACGCGGGATTGCGCGGGGTTCATCCGGCACCCTCAGCTTGCGCTTTGTTTTCGTTTGAGAATTCAGTTTCTTCGCAATTGTTAGAAGGGCCGCCGCCCAGCGCCGCCAGGCGTTTGATCGCACAACCCCGGCACGGATGCAGACCTGCCGCCAGCGCATGCCGTCGGCCCGCAGCCAGACGATCCGCGCATCCTCGGGGGCGATCAGCATCAGCCAGTCGAAACATTCCTCCATCCGGGTGATCGCGGCGGCACTCGGGATAACCCGCATCGGAGCCTCGGGCGTGTAGCCGTAGGGATGCTTGGCCTCCTGAACGATCGACGGCCACGACCCGCCATAGCCGCGGGGGCGATCCTTCTCGGGGAGGTGGCGCAGGGTGTAAGCCGCCTCCTCAAAGCGATCTTCGATGCCGCGGGGTGTCAGGGGCATTCGGTTCTCCATCGGGGTGCAATAAATCTGGCGGGCACGCAGGGTGGCCTCGGTGACCAGCCCTGCCGCCAGCAACGCGGCGCGCTTCGACGTGGACACGGCGCTGGGCGGGACGTACCGGCCGGAATTGATCCAGTCTGCCGTCATCACCATCAGCTCGTAGGCGGTGGGCTTGGGCTCGGGCGCAGATCCCGTTGCCCCAGCACCTTTCGCCTTCGCCGCAAGTGCCGTCCTTTGGGCGTGGCGCTTGGCGACAGCCGGTGTGAAATACGCCCATTTCCGGATCGGATCGTCACGCTTGCGCAGCGTTCGAGCCTTCAGCACGGGAAGGATGTCCGCGTCGAGATCGTAGCCCGCTGCCAGCCAGCCATCGATCACCGGCGCGGTTGCCTGGATCACGGCCCTTGCCTCGAGGCAAAGCCCTTCGCCACGGGCTGTGAGACAGGTCCTTTCGGGGGCCTCCCTCGCGTGTGCGTCATGCGTGCTCGCGTGCGTGCTACGCGCGGTAGTAGTTTCTTTCTTTCTTACTAGAGCGTGTCGCCTTCAATAGGGACCATAGCCTGCGGCGGCGAAGTAGTTCTTGCATTCCTGTGCTTGGAACAGGTCGCAGACCGCGCCTACTTTTTTCCACAGTGCTTGATAGGTCCTTGCCGCAGCCTTTCGGATCAGGCTTTTCAGCTTTGAGAAGGCCATTTCGATCGGGTTCAGGTCGGGCGAGTATGGT
>JBKJTI010000090.1:0-15411 GCA_046590425.1 Cypionkella sp.
CCGAACTTGCTGCTGACCCCGCACGCCGCTTTGTATTCCGAAGCCGCGATCCATCAGCTGCAATATCTGGTGGCCCAAGACATCACCCGCGCGCTTGCAGGCCAAGGCCCGCGCAAACCTGTTCCACACTAACCCACGGGCGACCAAGGGAAATAACCCGGCACGGGGTTCGTGCCAGCCAAATCTGGGAGGATTACAATGAAACACGTTCTACTCGGCGCAGCCGCAGCCCTGATGCTGACAACCGCGAATTTCGCCTATGCCGACACCATCAAACTAGAGCCCGGCAAAGAAACCAACATGGTTTTGCTGCCGAAATTCCTTGGTATTCTGGTGTTCGATCAGGCCAATGAAGGCGCACAGGAAGCCCATAAAGAGCTCGCCAACCCCGGCAAACTGGAATTCACTGGTCCTACCCCGGAAAACTCCACCGCTGGCCAAATTGAGATCATGACCACCGCTGGCACCCAAAAACAGGGCGCGGTGATGCTGTCGAACAACGCGGGCGACCAGATTGTCCCCGCCGCCGAAGCCGCCCAGGCCGCGGGCACCAAAGTTGTGACATGGGACAGCCCAATCCCCGGCGGCAAAGGCGAAAGCGTGTTTGTCGCACAGGTCGATTTCGGCTCGATCGGCACTGTGATGGCGGATATGGCGCTGAACATCCTTGGCGGCAAAGGCCAGATGGCCGTGCTGTCGGCCACGCCGGATGCCTCGAACCAGAACGCATGGATCGAGTCAATGAAGGCCGCGCTTGCCGCCGATCCGAAGTATAAGGATATCGAACTGGTCGATGTGGTTTATGGCGATGACCAAGCCGAGGTGTCCTACAACCGCGCGCTGGCTTTGGTCGACAAATACCCCGACCTTGGCCTGATCATGTCGCCGACCACCGTGGGCATCCAAGCTTCGGCAAAAGCTATGCAGGACGAGGGTTTGTGCGACAAAGTTAAAGTGTCAGGCCTGGGCCTGCCGTCGGAAATGGTCAGCTACACCATGAACGGCTGCGCGCCGGAATTCGCTTTGTGGGACTTCCGCGATCTGGGCTACCTCACCTATTACACCGCCTACGGTCTGGCGACTGGTCAGTTGAAGGGTGAAATTGGCGAAACTTTCACCGCGGGCCGAATGGGCGATTACGCGATCGAGGCTGATCCGGGCCGCGAAGGGGCCAAACGCATCCTGATGGGGCCATTCACCGTCTATAACAAAGACAACGTCGAAGCCGCTGCAAAGTAAGGCTTTTTCACGCGGCCGGGGGCTCTCCGGCCGCGTCCCTCTCGACGGATTGACCCTATGAACCTCACCCCCACTTTGGCGCTGCGCGAAGTCTCGAAAAATTTCGGGATGACCGCCGCCCTGACCGACATGACGCTGGAGCTGTTTCCCGGCGAAGTGCATGCAATCGTTGGTGAAAATGGTGCGGGAAAATCCACCATGATCAAAATCATGACCGGGATTCACCAACCCTCGTCCGGTGTGTTAGAGGTAGACGGTGCGCCCGTGGTCTTGAACGGCTCGAAAGCCGCCCGACTGCGGGGAATTGCGGCGATTTACCAAGAACCGATGGTGTTTCCCGATCTTGACGTTACCGAAAATATATTTATTTCCGCTACTTCCGGCCTGTTCCTCAACCGCCCCGCCATGCGCCGCGCCGCGAAAGAGTTAATCGCCCGCATCGGAATGTCGCTGGACGTCGACCGCATCGCCTCTGGTCTGTCGCTCGCCGAACAACAGGCCGTCGAGATCGCGCGCGCCCTCAGCCAAGACGTGCGCGTGCTGATCATGGATGAGCCCACCGCTAGCCTTTCCGCGCATGAAGCCAGCGAACTCCGCCGCATCGCACGCGCCTTGGCAGATGGCGGCGTCTCGGTGGTCTATATCTCGCACCGGTTGGAGGAGGTTTTCCAACTCGCCAACCGTGTCTCGGTGATCCGCGACGGCAAGCATATTTCCACCAAACTGATTGCAGACACCGATCCGCAAACTCTGATCGCCGAAATGGTGGGTCGCGAAGTCGGCAATTATTTCACCAAAATGCCCTCGACCGCGACTTCGGAAACCTTGTTGTCTGTGCAGGGCCTGAGCGTCGATGGTGTTTTTGAAGACATCTCCTTCGACATCAAACGCGGCGAAATTCTCGCGATGGCCGGGCTGATCGGTGCACGTCGCACCGATGTAGCTTTGGCGCTGTTCGGGATGCTGAAAACCAGCGCGGGGACGGTGACTTACAAAGGTCAACCGCTGAAAATCACCTCTTCGCGCAAGGCGATTGACGCAGGCATCGCCTATGTCTCGGAAGACCGCCGCAAGATGGGGCTGGCGATGGCGCTGCCGATCCGCTGGAACATCAGCCTTGCCACCTTGCAAAAATACCTAAGCCCACTGGGCCTGATCAATACCCATGCCGAAGTCGCAACCGCTTGGGATTACAAGAAAAAGCTGAACATCCGTACCCCGAACACCGATATTGCCGTGGGCAATCTTTCGGGGGGCAACCAGCAAAAGGTGATGCTGGCGAAATGGCTGAACATGGACCCCGACCTATTGATCGTCGATGAACCCACCCGTGGCATCGACGTGGGCGCGAAAGCAGAGGTCCACGCCCTGATCCGCGCTTTCACCGCTACGGGCGGCACCGCTTTGGTCATTTCCTCCGACCTTCCCGAAGTTCTCGCGCTTGGCGACCGCATTCTGGTGATGCGCGAAGGCCGCCAGATGGCGATAATCGACCACGCCGATGCCAGCCAGGAATCCATCATGGCGCTTGCCACCGGACAAAAGGACGCAGCCTGATGTCCCTGCTCGCCCGCCTCTCCCCCGCTGCGCTGCGTATTCTGGCGCTGCTCGCGGTGCTCGCCATCGTCATTCTGTTCTTCGCCAGCCAAATTGAAGGCTACTTGAACGGTCGCCTGTTCAACCGGATTTCGTCCTCGGTCGCCATCATGGCACTGATCGCCACCGGGCAAACCTTGGTGATCCTGACCCGCAATATTGATCTGTCGGTAGGTTCGGTCGTCGGCTTCTCAGCCTTCGCCACGGGATCCATCATCACCAACCACCCCGACCTCAACCCTTTGCTTTTATTGCTCTACTCCGCCCTCGTCGGCACCAGCTTTGGCGTGATCAACGGCCTGCTCGTGGCTTACGCCCGCGTGCCTTCCATCATCGTCACACTCGCCACCATAGCACTATTCCGCTCCTTCCTCGTCGAATATTCCAACGCCAAATCCATCACTTCCGACAGCCTGCCCGCATGGCTGACCGATTTCCCCAACCTGCCGGTGTTCTCGATCGGCACACTGGAATTCCGCGCCGGTTTCACCGCCAGCCTCGTCGTTGTGATCCTCGTCCACCTCTGCCTGACCCGCCTGCGCCCCGCCCGCGCCTTGTTCGCGGTCGGCTCCAACCCCGAGGCCGCCGACATGGCGGGCATCGACGCCAAGCGTGTGGTCTTCGCTGCCTTCGCTTTATCAGGCCTTATGGCAGGCATCGCGGGCTTCATGTTCCTCGCCCGCTTCGGCAACATCACCGTGGTCGCGGGTCTGGGGTTCGAATTGAAATCCGTCGCCTCCAGCGTCGTCGGCGGCGTCAATATCTTCGGCGGCTCCGGCTCGGTGATCGGTGCTTTCCTCGGCGCAATCCTCGTCGATCTGCTCGAAACCTCCCTCGTTCGTTGGGCCGTCGTCTCCGAATTCTGGCGTGAGGCCGTCCTCGGTGCGCTCATCCTGCTCGCCGTCGCCACCGACACCGTCCTGTCGCGCCGCCTGACCAAGCTTCGCGCCAAAAAATCGAAGGAGGCTGCGAAATGAGCCGTCTGTTCTCTTGGGAAGGCTTTCTCTTCGCCTGCCTCGTGGTGATCTTCACCTTCAACGCCATCGTCGCCCCGGATTTCCTCGGCGTCTCCAACCAAATCAATCTGTTCCAACTGTCGATTGAAAAGATCATTCTCGCCCTCGTGATGACCTTCGTGATCATCAATGCCGAGATTGACCTCTCTGTCGGCTCGATGATGGGCCTGTCCGCCTGCACTTTTGGGTACCTCTACCAGATGGGCGTCCCCGCCCCCTTGGTGATCGTGATCTGCCTCTGCATCGGCATCGCCGGGGGCCTGTTCAACGGCTGGTTCACGGCCCGGCTTGGCCTGCCCAGCCTCGTCGTCACTCTCGCCACCCTGATCGGTTTTCGTGGTCTCGCCCGCGTTATGCTGGAAGATCGCGGCATCGGCGGCTTCCCGGATTGGTACGCCGCCTTGGGTCAAAAGGGCCTGATCGGCCCCGTCCCCTTCGCGCTGATCGCCTTCGTGGTGCTGTTCGTGCTGCTCTACATCCTGCTCGAACGCTCGGGCTTTGGCCGCAAAACCTATGTCATCGGCTCGAACCGCGACGTTGCCGATTTCGCTGGCATCGACACCGCACGCCACAAGATCATCATCTTCACCATGTCCGGGCTCGCCGCCGCCTTCGCAGGTCTGCTTTACGCCGCACGCGTGGGCGCTGTGCGCGGCGACGTGGCCAGCGGGTTTGAATTGGATGTGATCACCATCGTCCTCCTTGGCGGTGTCAGCATTTTTGGCGGCAAAGGCACGCTGGTCGGCACGCTGCTTTCTATCCTGATCGTGCTCAATCTGCGCAACGGCATGGCGCTGCTCAGCATCACCGGCCATATCCAAACCGGCGTGATTGGCCTATTGCTGATTGCATCCGTGGTGATCCCGCGCATCAAACTCCCTACCCCTAGGACCTCCAAGCCCGAGGTTGCAACATGACTGATCCGATCCGTATCGAATTTGAAACCCCGATCCAGCGCGAATCCGTCGCTGAAATGGTGGTCCGCCGTATCCTCGACATGGTGAAATCCGGTGTGCTGAAAGCCGGAGATGCCCTGCCGCCAGAGCGCGATCTCGCGCTGTCGCTGGATGTTTCACGCCCCTCGGTGCGCGAAGCGATGCGCGGGCTGGCGGTGCTCGGCGTGGTGAAATCTCGTCAAGGCGGCGGTGCCTATATCAGCGATCTCGGCCCCGATGCCCTGCTTGGCCCGATCCAGTTCTACCTCTCGCTCGAACAGATGAATATTCGCGAGTTGTACGACGCCCGCTCTCTGATCGAATCCGATGTCGCCCGCCGCGCCGCCGTCAACATCACCGATGCCGATCTGGAACGGCTGGAAGCTGTCCTTACCGCCCAACACGACACCATTGGCGATGCGATTGCCTTCCGCAAATCCGACTTCGAATTCCACGAAATCATCTGGATTGGTTCCGGCAACGCCTTTCTGAAGCGCATTGGTGAAACCCTGAACGTGATCGGGCTGGAGTTCCGCAAACGCGCCTCGGAACGCCCCGGCGTGCTGGATCAATCGCTGCACGATCACCGCCGGCTGCTCGATGCGCTGAAGGCACGCGATCCCGCAGCGGCCGCAGCGGCAGCCGAGGCGCATATGCAGAACGTCTACCAATCCACCGTTGCACAGGAAGACTGACATGGCCAAAATCGGAGTCGTCGGCATCGGCTGGTGGGCCTGTTTCAACCACATCCCCGCGCTGCAAGCTTCCGCAGACGTTGATAATATCGCCATCTGCGATCTGGACTCTGCCCGCCTCGCGCAGGTCGGCGATCAATTCGGCATCTCCGCCCGCTACAGCGATGTGGCCGAGATGATCAAGGCCGAGGCGCTGGACGGCGTGATCATTTCCACCCCCCATGTTGCCCATACCCGCCCCGCCATCGCCGCTTTGCAAGCCGGAGCGCATGTTTTGGTCGAAAAACCGATGGCGACCTCTGCCGCAGACGGTCGCGCGATTGCTGCCGCAGGAATCGCTGCCGGTCGCGAAGTGCTGATCTCGACCGGCCTCAACTACACCTGCTTCACCGCGCAAGCCGCCGCATGGGTGACGCAGGGCAAAATCGGTCAAATCCGCCACGCCGTCTGCCAGATGGGCAGCGCGCTTGACGATCTGATGGCGGGCGAGCCGATGTTGGAGACCGCCAATCATCTGTTCCGCCCCCCGGCCTCGACATGGTCCGATCCGGCGAAAGCCGGCGGCTATGCCTGGGGCCAGATGAGCCATTCGCTGGCTTGGCTCTGCCATGTCGCCGATGTCAAGTTCCAGCAAATCTATTGCCTAGATGGCAAGTCCAAAACCGGCGTCGATTACTACGATGCCGCCGTGGGGCGGTGCACCAACGGCGCGACGGTGGCGCTTTCCGGCGCCTCCACCGTGCCGAAACAGCGCGGTATGCACACCGATATCCGCCTCTACGGCACAGATGGCGTGATCTGGTTTGATTGCGAAGTTGGCCGCGCCCGGCTTGAACTTTCCCGCCTAGACGGCAGCAATGAGATTTACGCCATGGCCCCCGGAGAGGCCGATTATGATGGCACCCTGCCCGTGACGCATTTTGCCGCACTCTGCGCCGGAAAACCCGTCGGCAATCCCGCAAATGGCGAAAATGGTGCTCGCGTCACCGAAGCCATCGCAGCGATGTACACCTCCGCCGCCTCTGGCCAAGCCGTGCAGATCGAGGGTTAAGATGAAACTGTCGCTTACGTCATGGTCTTTCCCCGCCTGTAGCTTGCAAGAATGTGCCGCCATCAGCAACGCTTTGGGCATTGGCGCGCTGGATGTCGGTTTGTACTATCGCTCAGGTCTTAACAAATCTGAAATTCTCGCGGATCCGAAAGCTGCAGCGACGCCACTTTGCAGCCTCGGCGTCGACATTCCAAATTATTACCATCTGTTTGGCGAGGGGCTTAGCGGCCAAAACCTCGCGCTCCCCGGTACAATATCTCAGAATATCAAAGATCTAGAAGCCGTCCTGACCTTCGCCGACGCCGCCAATATAGCATCGGTATTCATCCTCCCCGGCATCATCAACCCCGGCCAATCCCGTGATCAGGCGGCGGCTCAGGCCGCCGAATCGATCAACGCCCTGCTCGACGTCGCCTCGCACCATCGCGCCCACCTCTGCATCGAACCCCATGTGCAAAGCTGGGCCGAAAGCCCCGCCCTGACTCAACGCCTGATCGACCAGACCGGAGTCGGATTAGCCCTAGATTACAGTCACTTCACTTGCCTTGGCTACCGTCAGGACGAGATTGACCCGCTCGCCCAACACGCCACCCACGTCCATCTGCGGCAGGCCAAGATGGGCCACTTGCAAGCCAAATTTGCCATCGGCACGCTGAATTTCCCGGCCATGTTCGCCACTCTGCGCGACGCGGGCTATCAGGGCCATTTGGCACTTGAAGCCGTGCATCAAGATTACATGAACACCCTCACCGAAGATGTGCTGACGGAAACCATCCTGATGCGCGATTGTTTCCAAAACTGGAAAGGTTAACCATGGCAGGATATGCTTGGGTCTTGGAAGTCCGCCCCGGATACGAGGTTGAATACCTCAAGCGCCATGACGAAATCTGGCCTGAAATGCTGGACGCTTTGCGCGCCGCTGGCATCCGCAATTACAACATCTTCCGCCACGGATTAACCCTGTTCGGCTTTTTCGAGACCGACGACCTAGACGCAACGAAAGCCTATCTCCGCGCGTCCGAGACTGACAAACGCTGGGGCGAATGGATGGCACCGATCATGAAGATTGAGATCGACCCTACCACCAACTACCCGTATTTACTGCCAAAACAGTTCTATATGGCCTAGAATCAAGCCTTAATCCGCGCGCCCCTCGGATCATACAGCGCGCCCAGATGCAGCTTGGCCGCGACCCGCTCTGACGCCACTTCCAGCTCATAGCTGCCAGAGGTCATGAACGCCTCGTCCACGCCTTCGCGGCGCACGTAACCAGAGCCGATCGGCTTGCCAATCGTGTGGCCAAATCCGCCCGAAGATAGCCAGCCCACGCGCTCACCATTGCGGTAGATTGTTTCACGCCCAAGCAAAATCACCGACGGATCCTCCACCGTAAACCCCGCCAGCCGCTTCCTCACGCCGCCCGAAAGCTGTGCTTCCAGCGCCGCACGACCCAGGAACCCCCCCCCCGATTTCATCTTGCAGGCCCAAAGCAACCCCGCCTCGACCGGCGTATGATCCGGCCCAATATCGGCGCCCCAAGCCCGATACCCCTTCTCCAACCGCAGGGTTTCAATCGCGCGGTAGCCTGCGTTCACCACATCGCCGCCCGCCATCAGCGCCTCATACACCGTCACCGCCACATCGGTCGGCATGTGTAATTCCCAGCCGAGTTCCCCCACATACGTCACCCGCAACGCTAAAACCGGACATCCCGCCACCGAAATCCGCCGCGCGGTGCCAAACGGGAACCCCTCATTAGACAAATCATCCGGGCACACCCGCGCCAAAACGCGGCGCGCGTCCGGCCCCATCAGTGACAGCACTGCCGAGGCCGAGGTAACATCAACCAACTGACAATTTTCAGCCAAATTGCGCGAAATCCAGTCGAAATCATGCGTCGCAAAGCCGGTGCCAGTGACGATATAGAACTCATCCCAAGCCATTCGCGCCACCGTCACATCCGCCTCGATGCCACCGCGGGCGTTCAGCATCTGCGTGTAGGTCAGCGAGCCCACCGCGCGATCCACATTCCCCGCTGCAATATAATTCAATGCCTTGGCAGCATCCGGCCCTTTCAGAACAAACTTCGCAAAAGAGGATTGGTCAATCAGCACCGCGCCCTCCCGGCACGCCAAATGCTCGCGCCGCACCTGATCCCACCAACCGGGGCGCTGATAGGAATAATGGTCCACCGCAAGCTCCCCAACTGACAGATCGGCGAACCAGTTCGGTCTTTCCCATCCCAGTTTTTCGCCAAAACATGCCCCCGCCGCCTTCAGATGCCCGTACAGAGCCGACCGCCGGGTGGGCCGCGCCGAGGTCATTTCTTCGGACGGCCAAGCAATCGTATAGTGTTTACCGTAAGCCTCCAACGTCCGGGTGCGCACCCAATCGGTGCTCTGATGTACCTTGCCAAACCGCCGAATATCGACCGGCCACAGATCATAGGGTGCCTCACCCTTTGCCGCCCATTCCGCCAAAGCCATGCCTGCGCCGCCAGCGCTCGCGATGCCAAAGGCGTTAAAGCCTGCGCCCACATAGAAATTCTTCAACTCTGGCGCTTCGCCCAAGATGAAATTGCCATCCGGCGTGAAGCTTTCCGGCCCGTTCAAAAGTTGTTTCACCCCCGCCGTCGCCAGCGCAGGCACGCGCGCAATCGCGTCCTCCATAAACTGGCTATAATGGTCGAAATCCGAGGTCAACAAATCGAAATGAAAGCCCTCAGGGATGCCATTCACCGCCCAAGGCTTCGGGTTGGGCTCATAGCCACCCCAGACCAGACCGCCGACATCTTCCTTCCAGTAGGTCAGCCGATCCGGGTCACGCAACGTCGGAAGTCCCGGCGTAACTCCTTCAATTCGTTCGGTAATCATATACTGGTGCTCGACCGAGACCAAGGGTACATTTACCCCCACCGAGCCCGCCAAAACCCGCGTCCACTGCCCCGCGCAGCAGATCACCTTCTCGCATTCCACCACCCCGAACGGCGTTTCCACCCCACGAATACGCCCATTTTCCACGATCACCCTAGTCACCGGGGTATCCTCAAAAATCTTCACCCCCGCCATCCGCGCACCCCGCGCAAGGCTTTGCGTGATATCAGAAGGGTTCGCCTGCCCATCGGTCGGCAGATATGCCGCCCCAACAAGGTCATCAATTGTCATCAGCGGCCACAAATCCTGCGCCTCTTGCGGCGTCAGCAGATGCATCTCCAACCCGAAGCTCTTCGCCGTCGTCGCCTGCCGCTTCACTTCCGTCCAGCGCGCCTCGTTACACGCTAACCGCAGCCCGCCGTTCATCTTCCAGCCGGTCTGCAAGCCGGTTTCCGCTTCCAGACGTTTGTACAGCTCGACAGAATAACCTAACAGCTGCGTGATGTTAGCCGAGGTGCGGAGCTGCCCGACCAGCCCCGCCGCATGAAAGGTCGTCCCCGAGGTCAGTTTCTTGCGTTCCAGCAAAATTGTGTCGGTCCAGCCCAATTTCCCCATGTGATAAGCGGTTGAGCAGCCAATAATCCCGCCACCAATGATGACAGCACGCGCGGTCGTGGGTAGGTCAACCATGATATCCTCAGGTGTTTTCAAAGGCGGCAAAGGCCGCCCGATAGGTGGAAAGATTTTGCGACGTATAAGCCGCATAGTCGAAATCAATCTCTGAATAGATTTCAGATACCATGCTCCACAGCGTCTCGCGCAGCGCGGCTGCCGCCTTCATCGCTTTGTATTTGCGCCACAATTCGTCATCGGGCTCTCGATCAAAATAGGCGCACAGCATCCGTTCCTCTTGGCGCGCCGTTAGACCATTGTTGGCTGCCAACCCGCCCAGATCAAACAACGGCGAGTTGAACCCGGCGTAATCCCAGTCGATCAACCACATCCGCGTGCCATCCTGCAGAAAATTAGCCGGAAGCAGGTCGTTGTGGCCAAACACCAGATCAATCTGCCCCACCGCCGCCTCTAACAGGGTCGCCTGTTTCAACAATTCCGGCAGCGCCGAGATATAGCCCGAGCCCGCATCCCGCAGCGTTCCTGCATAGTCGCGCAGCACATGGAAGACCCAGAACACCAGCGCAGGGCCGCGTAAATATTGCGGAATTTTGCGATGCGCCCGCGCAACCAGCGCCAGCGCTTGATCCAGCACCGCATTGTCGGAGAAATCCGCAGGCGTCATGGTGCGACCTTGAATATGGCCGATCACCAAGGCTCCCGGCTGATGGTAAATCACCGCGGGCGACACCCCCGCCGCATGGGCCGCACGGCTGGCCGACACTTCGTTAAACCGCAATATCTGGTGCAAAGGGATGTCATCGCCGATCCGCACGACTACCTTTTGTGCATCGTCTTCAGCGATGAAATTCACATTGGTGATGCCACCGCCCAAGGGTTCGACCCGCACCGCCCCCTGCCAGATCGGCAGACTTTGCACTTTTTCCAGCGGAGTCATCGCCTCTCCTAGCGTTTGCCGTAGAACAACCCTACCACATGCTCGGCTTCGGCAAAGAACAACCAACGTGCAGCCAAAGCCCCGATCAGATGGCAGCAAGCGGCCAGTGCAAAGGCCCAAACTTCGCCGGAAATTGCCAGCAAAGCCGTGGGAATAACCGCAACCAAGGCCAGCGCAATCGCCCGCAGTTTTTGCGCATGTTTGCGCCCCACCACGAAAATCATCTCGCGCAGAAGGTAATTCCCGGCCGTATGCGCCTGTTCAAACACCGTCACTTCGCCGATCTGGTCCAGCCCGGTTGCGGTGCCCAATGTCTGCGCCCGACGCGCAAACTGCCCGTCGCCGTTCTGCCAAATCGCCAGCAACACCACGACCAAAGCCGCCAGCAATGCCGGAGCAAAACCCTGCCCCGCCAGAACCGCGCCGCCCGCCAGCGCAAAGCTTAAAAACATCACCGGTGTTAACCAATGATGCCAACGCGGCACCGCTTTGATCTGGGTGTAGATCATCGAGGTGGTGAACACGGTGGCCAGCGCGAAAGCCCCGCCCAGCCAGCCGAACGGACGCGGCAGCCCCAATCCCAACCAATCCGACAACGCCATCGGGGCCAGCAAAAGCAATGCCGCAACCGAGGTCCAAGCTTCGCGGCTAAGCCAGCTTGTCCGCCATTGCGAGAATGCCAAAAGTGCGCGTTGCGGGTTGCCCAAGTGGAAGGTCGAGGCCAAAAGTCCAATAACCGCAAGGCCATAGCCGAGTCCCCACCACAGAAAGGCCGAAAGTCCGTACGGATGTACAAATCCAGATGCAAGGTAGAACAGCAGACCAAAGCCCGCCCCCGACAGCACAGAAAACACAATAACCGATGGTGCCGGATGCATCAGATCTTCCCCAAAACGCGATCAAGCCACCCGGCGAAACCCGTGGCCTTGATGTCCAGCAAAGGTGCCAGAACGCTGGTGTCCTGCCGCACATCTTTCTTCCTCGGCGGCAGATAACGGTTAACCGGTTTGGTTCCCAGATCGGGCATCAGCGCATAGCCGCCGCGCTCCGCACTCAACAAACTGACCTTGCTATTGGGGTCGGAAAAATCACCGAAATGCCGCGCCCCAGTCGGGCAGCCGCGCACACAGGCAGGCTCGCGGTCTTCTTCTGGTAGGTTTTCGTTGTAAATCCGGTCCACACAGAGCGTGCATTTCTTCATCACCCCGGCAGCCGCATCCATCTCACGTGCGCCGTAAGGGCAGGCCCAGGCGCAAAGACCGCAGCCGATGCAGGCATCCTCGTTGACCAAAACGATGCCATCTTCGCTGCGCTTATAGCTCGCCCCGGTCGGGCAAACCGTGACGCAAGGCGCATCTTCGCAATGCAGGCAGGAACGTGGAAAATTGATCGTTTGCGCAGCGCCATCAATGGGTTGCACGGCATAGCTGTGAACGCGGTTTAAGAACACCCCCGAAGGATCTGCACCATAAGGATTTTGATCTGACAAAGGCGCCCCATAGCCTTGATCATTCCAGCCCTTGCAGGCCGTAACGCAAGCCTGACAGCCGACGCAAGTGTCCAGATCAATCGCCAGACCCAGGCGCTTTTCCGTTGAAACCGGTAAGCAGGTCATGCGCGTTCCTTCCCCTGTGGCACCACACGCGGGACCGGCGCGAAACTCGGTTCAGACTGCGCTTTTGCCCCAACGCGCTCGATCCGAACCCGCAGATCAAACCAAGCAGCTTGCCCCGTCACCGGATCGGAGTTCGACATCCGTGCGCCGTCACCCTTGTCTGGCAGCAGTTCCGAAATCAGATGGTTCAGCAGAAACCCCGTCGTGGCCTCCGTCGCCCCCTCATCCAAAGCCCAGGCCCCCTTGCGTTTACCAATTGCGTTCCAGGTCCAAACCGTGTGCTCATTCAGCGCCGCCATATGCGCAACCGGCACGGTGATGCCGCCATTGGGCGAGATGACGCGGGCATAGTCGCCCTCGGCAAAGCCCTGCTCGACCCAGATTTTCGTCGGCAGATAGAGGAAATTCGTGCCCCGAATTTGCCGCAACCACGCGTTCTGACTGCCCCAGGAGTGATACATATCCATCGGCCGCTGAGTGATCGCATGCACCGGATAGCCCCAGCCTGCAGCCTCCAAATCGCCAAATGGCGGATACCAGATCGGCAACGGCTCCATCGCCTGTTTCAGTCGGGCGCGCAGATGATCCGGCGGCTGGATCGGCCCCAGGCCTTCGGCGGCCATCTGGAATTTACGCATAGGCTCCGACCAGATCGAGAATAGATAAGGCTGTGGGCTTTCATAAAATGAAGTTTTCACCGCCCAATTCTGATAGGCCATGTTCCACGGCTTGTAGAAGGCACCCTCCTCCGGCACATGCGCTTGATAAAACCCGCCATTTTCGATGTAGGCGGCCAGTTGATCGGGATTAGCATCCCCCCGCCCTTCCTGCGTGCCATCGCCGCGAAAGCCGATCAGCGGGCCGACGCCGGGGCGACGGATATGGTTCACGATGTAATCAGCGTAATCCTTATACTTCGGCGATCCATCCGGGTTAACCATCGGTGCCAACCCCAGCCGCGCGCCCAGATCCAGCAGCACCGACTGGAACGGTCGGACATCCCGATCCGGCTCTACCACCGGCCAGCGGATAGAATCCCCCGCCGCATCAGGTTCGGAAATCGGACGGTCGAGCAAGCTGATGCAATCATGCCGTTCCAGATAGGTGGTGTCGGGCAGGATCAGGTCGGCATAGGCCACCATTTCCGAGGCATAGGCGTCAGAATAGATGATGCGGGGGATGATATACTCTCCGTCCTCGCCCTTGTCGGTCAACATTTCCATGACCTTCGAGGAGTTCATCGAGGAATTCCACGCCATGTTGGCCATGTACAAGAACAGCGTATCAATCCGGTACGGATCGCCGGCATGGGCATTGGGGATCAGCATATGCATCAGCCCATGCGCCGAAAACGGGTTCTCCCATGTGAACGCCTTGTCGATGCGCACTGGCGAGCCGTCTTCCTTCAGCGCGAGATTTTCCGGCCCGCGCACATAGCCCAAATGCGGCCCAGACAGCGGCTTGCCCGGAGCAGTGACAAAATGCGGTGTCGGATGCGCCTCCATCGGTTTCGGATACGGCGGCTTCAGGCGGAAGCCACCCGGCACCTCAACCGTGCCCAAAACGATCTGCAACAGATGCAAAGCGCGGGCGGTTTGAAAGCCATTGGAATGCGCCGAAATCCCGCGCATGGCGTGGAAAGACACGGGCCGCCCCGGCATGGTTTCGTGGAAATCGCCGCGAAAATCCGTCCAGGATTGCTTAATCTCAATCGCCTGATCAAAGGCCACATGTGCCAGTTCGGCAGCCAAAGCCCGGATGCGATCTGCCGCAATACCACAGCGCGCGGCCACCGCTTCGGGAGCATATTCGCCGGCCAGATATTTCTCGGCCATATGCTGAAACACCGTCCGGTTGCCCTGATAGCTAGCCCCCAGATCAGGCTGCACGCCCTTGCCGTCCCAAGGCGCTGGCGCACCGGTTCTGCGATCAATCACAAAGGGTTGGCTCTCGGCATTCTTGGCGATCAGCCCCTTTTCCGGGCCATCCTCCACCACCAGCAAAGGCGCGTTGGTGTAGCGTGCCAGATACTCCAGATCGACCTTGCCCGCCGCAAGCAGACAGTGGATCAGCGACAGGATCAACAGCCCATCGGTGCCGGGCGTGATGCCCAGCCAGTCATCGGCGACCGCATTATAGCCGGTGCGAATAGGGTTAACGCCGATCACGCGGGCTCCGCGTTCTTTCAACTTGCCCAGACCGATCTTGATTGGGTTGCTATCGTGATCTTCCGCCACACCGAACAGCACGAACAGCTTGGTGCGCTCCCAATCTGGCGCGCCAAATTCCCAGAACGCGCCGCCGATAGTGTAAATCCCGCCCGCCGCCATGTTCACCGAGCAAAACCCGCCGTGGGCTGCATAATTCGGCGTGCCGAACGCCTGCGCCCACCAGCCGGTAAAGCTTTGCGACTGATCGCGCCCGGTGAAAAACGCCAGCTTTTCCGGTGCGGTTTCTCGCAACGGCTTCATCCAGGACACTGCCAAAGCCAAAGCCTCGTCCCAGGAAATCTCCTCAAACGCCCCCGATCCACGCGGCCCGACGCGGCGCAAAGGCGCGCGCAACCGCGACGGCGCCGTCACCTGCATGACCCCCGACGCACCCTTGGCACAAAGCACGCCCTTGTTGATCGGATGGTCGCGATTGCCCTCGATATAGCTGACGCGGCCCTCCTTCAGATGCACATTGATGCCGCAGCGGCAGGCGCACATATAGCAGGTGGTCTTGCGGATTTCGTCGGAAACCGGCGGCGAGGTGTTGATCTTCGGCTGAACGGTCATCATCCCCCCTAGGGCCAGTCTGGCGGCTTACCCGCAATTTG
>JBKJTI010000002.1:0-2573 GCA_046590425.1 Cypionkella sp.
CGGTCAACATCGGATCTATCCGGATTGCTCGGCTCAGGTGACTTGTGTTTATGATCCGGTGGCTGGCGTGGTCGGTTCGACCGCTCATGCCCTACTGAATAAAGGAGAATATGACCGCCGTTTTGATAGGGCATTGTTCGACCGGCTCGGCCTAGACGGCGAGGGTTGGTTTCCAGCCGGTTTGACCGCCCATCATGGGATCAATCGCCTTTTGCCTAACCACTATCTTGATCTTAACACATGGGAGGTGCGACGCTTTTGGCCATTGGCGGATTTGCCAGTTACTGATGATCCTGCGGTTGCCGTTGATAAGATCATCGACATCGTTCGCGGCCAACTTGAGGCCCTTCTTAATGGACCAAAGAGATTGGCGCTTGCGCTGACGGCGGGCCATGAGACCCGGATGTTGTTAGCCTGCGCTCGCCCCTATCGGAAAGACATTGATTTTGTCACCGTGTCAGGTGGCGACCGACATGAAATCGATACGGTGCTGGCACATCGCATCGCCAAGGATCTTGGGCTCAACCATATGAGTCTGCCACGGATGATGGCTACGAAGGAACAGCGAGAGCGTTTCATTTTACGTGGTGGCCATTGCAATGCCGATACCAACTCTCAGTTTCATCCAAGCGTCTGGCCTATAGCAAAAACCCACAACTTTGTGGGTGGACTTGGTGGAGAGGTTGCTCGGGCGTTTCTTTGGTCTAACAAGGATCAATTCAATGCAACCTTGACGTCGTCAATCCTGATTGGGAGATTTGGATTACCGCAAACGGAACAGATTATTAC
Organism: Cypionkella sp.; assembly: GCA_046590425.1. Taxonomy (GTDB): domain Bacteria; phylum Pseudomonadota; class Alphaproteobacteria; order Rhodobacterales; family Rhodobacteraceae; genus Cypionkella. The sequence goes on from JBKJTI010000002.1 coordinate 790, forward strand.
AAGACTCAACAGCTGGCTCGATGAAATACCGCTTTGTGAGGTCGGTCAGACTCTTGATCTCGTTTATCTGGAACATCGCATGGGTCCTTGGTTTGGTGCACAATTCTGCTGTGATCCAACGCTCGTACGTCTTGCCCCACTTTTAACCTTTAACGTAATTGAAATGATGCTTCAACTGCCGCAAGACTGGAAGCTGACAAATCGTCTCGGCCATGCAATAATCGAAAAGCTCTGGCCCGAGTTAGAGCACTATCCATACAATTCACTTGGACGCTGGAATGATATGATGGTCAAGATGCAGCGCGTGGTTGCCGATCCCCGAATTATTTTAAAGAAGCTACGAAAGTTACGGTCTTGAGGATAGAAGCGTCACTTGCCTTCGGGTGGTTCTAAATGCCTGGGCTATCACGCCGGAGTCTCTTGGCTGGTTTGGCTGCTCTTGGCGTTTGGCCATTGCGGCCGAAGACAAGCAAGGCAGAGGGTGAGGCTGGGATTAGCTATGGCTGGGACCCCGACATCCAAGCACCGACCGAGGCGTCGCTCTATGTCGCGCCGGACGGCGATGATGCCGCGACAGGCAGCTTGGACCAACCGTTGCGCACGGTCCAGCGTGGAGTGGATCTTTTGTCGGTACTATCGGGTGGCAGTCTTGCTATCCGGCAAGGTATTTACCGGGAGACGGTCAAGCTTGATGCGCTTCAGGCGCAAACCGATGCGAAATACCGCATTCACCGCTATGGCAGGGAGCGTGTGCAGATCACTGCAGCTGAGGTGCTGACCGGCTGGCAACCCTGTCCCGCCGCCGAAGCGGCAGACTTGGGAATAACTCAGGCAGGGGTTTTTGTAGCTCGGATCGCCCGCAGTTGCATTCAGCATGGTTCAGTCTTTGCCCTCAATTTGCACGAGGCGGGTCAATGGTGCAGTATCGCCACAGACCGTGCAGATATTTCCGACCTGACGCGGATTGGTGATTATCGCACCTTTCACTCGGCCGAGTTCATTCTGGATAGCGAAGAGCGCATTACTGCGATCCGCGATCCCCGCCTTATCGGTGTGCTCGAGACGCAAATGCGTCAGGTCAAAGTGTTATTCTACCACAAACCGAACTTGGTAACAGGAGACCAAATTTCCGCCTTTGACCCTGCAACAGGAACAATCAGTCTGTCTGACTCAAGCAGGCGTGTTCAGATAACCGACAAGAAGCGGGTGATGCTCTACTCGCTGCAGAACACGGGTGCCGCATTACGGGATGCAAACTGGATCGTACGCGAAACCACGGCTGACGAAGTCGCCATCTACTTCCGTCCCACCGATCCTGCAAATCTGACCGATGGCATTGAGGTCTCGCTGCGGCCCACCTGCATCGACCTTGGTTCGGCGCGCGGAGTGGAGCTTGTAGGCCTCGAAGTGCTGCGTTCCGCCGGCGAGGAACGTCTTGACGGCATTTGCATCCGCCGCACCATCGAAAGCGATGGGACTAATCAGAACCTGTGGATCCAACACTGCCGCATAGGTGAGAACTTCTCGGCGGGGGGGCGGGGCTATGGCGCACTTTACCTGCGCGGCGCGCGGGGCGTGACCATTCACAACACGAGCATCGGCCTAGCACATAACAGTTTCGGATTGTTTCTGTCAGATTGCCAGCAGGCAGATCTGCGGTTTTTGCACATCGCCGGGGTATCAAACTCACCCGCGCGGTTTTATACTCTGCGCCAATCAGTTCTTGCCTTCTCACTATTCGAGGACAGTGCACATGATGCCCATTCCAACAAGTTCAATTTCTA
>JBKJTI010000229.1:0-41567 GCA_046590425.1 Cypionkella sp.
ACACATCCAGCATCTCGGCACCATAAAGCGCGCCGGTGAAGGTGAAATAGCGATCAAGCCCGCGCCGGGTGACATCGCGCTGCACCTCGGCCAGTTGCGGGCCAAACCCCACCACCAACACATGCAGATCGCGGTGATCCAGCTTGCGGATCAGATGCTCGATCGCAATCACCAGCAGATCCATGCCCTCTTGCTGACCGATCACCCCGACATAGCCCAGCACAGTTTTTGCACCCTTGCGCCATTTCGGATCACCCGCCGCAGGAATGAACGTCTCAACCCGGGGCGCCGAGCGCACAACAAACACATCCTCGGGCGCCATCTTGCCGCGATTCACGGCAATACGGCGAAAGCTTTCATTGGTGGCAATCGAGACGCTGGTGCTGGCGAAAGTCATCCGCTCCCACACCCGCATCACGCCGTAAAGAATCCCGCGTTTGCCGAATTTGGCCTCGAACAATTCGGGGCAGACATCGTGATGATCGAAAACATAGCTGACGCCCCACAGCCGATACCACAGCGCCAACAGAAAGATCAGATCGGGCGGGTTGCAGCCCTGGATCACGTCAAAGCCGCGCTCGCGCCAGATTTTTGGCGCCAGTCGAAACCAATGCCACAGCGCATGCAGATATTCGCGCGCATAGGCCACAGCGCCGGAATGCGCCTCGGGGGGCTCGGGGTAGCGATAGATATGAACGCCTTGCAAAACCTCATAGGGTTCGACCCAGCCCCGCCCCATGGGAGCCATCACAGACACCTGATAACCCGCATCGACCAGCGCCGTCGCCTCCAGCCAAACCCGGCGATCCAGCGGCACTGGCAGATTTTCAACCACGATCAGAACGCGGCGCGGCTTTTCAAAAGTCATTGAGCCAAGTCCTGTAGCAGTCATATTGACAAATGGTGACCAGCGCCCTTTCGGGCAATAGCAAGCTACTAGCGAAACAAGGCAAGATTTCCAAGAAGTTTCCCATTCTTTAACAATATCGAAGACAAAGCCATCCTGCTCTGGCTTTTGTCATTGCCTTGAGAACCATAGCCGAGCCCGTTCTTACAAAGCAGACCATCGGAGCCGCACTTATGAAAGGCTTTCTCGGCAGATAAAAACCGCCTAGAACGGTTGGATGGCTATCAGAAAGACCCTCATCCCTTGCCGCGCATAAATTTTCAGGCGCTGTCTTTGCTGCGTCGGTTTTCAGCCCGCAAAGTTGCCATGTCGGCCCTGCCCCGCCCTGTGCAGCCGCTCTGCGTCATCGGCGATCTGCATGGCCGCGCCGATCTGCTGGATCTGATGCTGGCCACCGTCGCCACCCGTGACCCAGAGACGAAAGCCCGGCGCATTTTTGTTGGTGATTTGATAGATCGCGGCCCAGACAGCGCCGCCGTGCTGGCACGGCTGCATCAGCTTTGTACCTCTGACCCCGCACATTATATCTGCGTGATGGGCAATCATGAGCGTATGCTGCTTGATTTTCTGGCCGATCCGCAGCGCTATGCCCCCCGCTGGTTTGCCGCTGGCGGTGATCAGACCCTGGCCAGCTTTGGTTTGACCCTGCGCTATGGTGGGCGTGATGCGGCAGAGCGAAGTCGCGCCCTTGCCGCGGCATTGCAGGCCGCCATTCCCCCCGACCTTCTGAAATGGCTGGCGGCGCGGCCGCTCTATTGGCGGGAAGGATCTGTTCTCGTCAGTCACGCAGGAGCGGATGCCAAAAAGGCCCTCGACAGCCAAGCAGAGGATGAATTTATTTGGGGCAGGACCAGCAGCAAGGGCGATCGGCAAGATGGCATATGGGTCGTGCAAGGACATCAGGTTGTGGCACGGCCCACCACACGAGGCAGCCGCATCTTCATCGATACCGGCGCATGGCAAACGGGGCGGCTGTCTGCAGCCTGGATCGACCAGCACGGGCTTGAATGTATTGAAATCCGAAATAGCCCATAATCAGCGGGTGCAAGAAACCGTCTTTCGAGGGGGCGTCTACCCCGGCAGGCTCCGGTGCGAATGAAGCGTTCCACGTCAGGATCCGCACCGACTGTTTGAGCCGACAGTTTGAGCCGATTTCAAAGCAGAGCTTTGCAAATCCCGCCTCATGTGCGATAGTTTTGCCCATAATCAACAAACTACCGCACATGAGGCGGAATGAGTGACATGAGCAAAAAGCCCGAATCCCCTACCCCGCAACCGTACCACAATCTAGACCCCGCCCGCGCCGCCGCCAAGTTGGGGCCAGCGGTGGACACCACCCGCTTCGCAAAAGCCGCCGCCTTCTGCGCCAAGGGCCGGGATGATCTGGCCAAGCGCGGCTATGCGCCGGACGGCAAGAAGCGGCTGCGGCGTTTCTCGATCTGGGAGATCACCAAATACCTGATCCCGGTGGCCTCGGCACATCTGCGCCGGGTGCTGCGCGCCAATCCAGACCTGCCGCAGGGCGAAGGCGAGGCCGGGGCGAAATGGTTCACATTGGAGGAGGTGCTCACACTACGCGATCACTTCGCCACCGAGGGATCATCTGCAAAAGAATACCGCCCCTACCGCCCCGAAGGCCTGCCCGCCAAGATCTGTGCGGTGGCCAACTTCAAAGGCGGCTCCGGCAAGACCACCACCTGCGCGCATCTGGCGATGGCCGCCGCTTTGGATGGCTACAAGGTGCTGGTGATCGACATGGACAGCCAAGCCTCGATGACCTCGATTCTGGGCGGGCAGGTGGCCGATGAATGGCAAACCGTATTCCCGCTGATCGCCAAGGATTACGCCCGCGCGTTGCAAGCCGAAAACCGCGTCCGCGTCGCCGCAGGCCAAGCCACCCTGCCCTTCGATGAGAGCCTAAGTGCAGCATTAGAGACGAAACCAGCCGATCTGATCCAGAAAACCCACTGGCCGAACATCGACCTGATCGGCGCGCAACTGAACCTGTATTGGGCCGAGTTTCAGATCCCGGTCTGGCGCATGGGTCTGCGGTCCTGGCCGCTCTGGGATGCTTTGGGCAACTTCCTGACCGACGAAGGCATCCTCGATCAATATGACATCGTGTTTTTGGATACCCCGCCAGCGCTCGGTTACCTCACGATTAATTCACTCTCTGCGGCGGATATTCTGCTGGTGCCTCTGGGCGCATCTTTTCTCGAGTTCGACTCAACCGGGCGGTTCTTTGACATGCTGCACGCCACTTTCGCCAGCATCGAAGACGGCGAAAACAGCCAGCGCCGGGGCCTGGGCCTGCCCGAGATCAAGTTTGAATGGGATGTCGTGCGCGCCATCATCACCCGCTTTGACGCCAGCCAACAGACCGATCTTGCCAATGTCATCCAAGCCTATTTCGGCGATTTCATGACGCCGTACCGGCAGGAATTTACCGCCTTGGTCGGCCAGGCCGGCGAGCAGGTCAACGGCATCTACGAGGCAGATTACCGCGAATTCAATCGCGACACCTATCTGCGTGGCCGTGAGGCGTTTGATCGGACCTATGCAGAATTCAAGCAACTGCTGATCGGCGCCTGGTGGCGCGATGCGCAAATGGCGAAAGGGGCCGATGATGGCAAAACGCAGAAGGCTTGAGGCCCCCGGGCCTGCGGAACTCGCCGATCTGGAGGCAGGTTTCGCCGCGAAACCGACCCCCGACCGCCTTGGCCTCGGCGCACCCATCGCGCAGATAGCGGGGGAGATTGCCCGCGCATCCGACCCGCTGGATGTCGAAAAAAGGGTCTCTAACGCACGTGATAGTGTCGATGCAGAGGCGTGGCGACTGGCGCAGATCGAAGGTCGGGTGATCACCGAGATCGCGCTTGATAGCATCGACATGGAACATATGATGCGCGACCGCATGGTGGTCGATGCGGCTGAGATTGAGGAGTTGAAATCCTCGATCCGCGCCAACGGTCTGCGCCTGCCGATCGAAGTGCTGGCTATTGATGGCGGGCGCTATGGGCTGATTTCTGGCTGGCGCCGGGTCACTGCCCTGCAGCAGATGCAGGCGGAAGACCCCGAGGGCCAGTATACCGTCAAGGCCTTCGTCCGCCCGCCCTATGAGGCGGGTGCGCTCTATACCGCGATGGTCGAGGAAAACGAACTCCGCGCCCAGATCACCCCCTATGAGCGTGGCCGCATCGCGGTAATGTCGGCGCGGCTTGGGGCATTTGTCGACACCGAAGCCGCGATAGAGACGATTTTTGCCGCAGCATCAAAGGCAAAACGCTCAAAGATCCGCAGCTTTGCTTTGGTGCATGACGAGTTGGGCGATATGCTGCAATTCCCCACCGACCTGTCCGAACGCAACGGGCTGCGGCTGGCTTTTGCGTTGCGCGAGGGGTACTGCGAGAAATTGCGCACCGCCCTGCGTGGCTCTCCGCGCAGCGGTCCTACCTATGAGTGGGCCTTGTTAGAGCCGATTGTCAGTGCGGCCGAGGCCGCGGAACGCCTGCCTGATGCCACTCAGATCAATCGCGGTGGCCGTCCGCGCAAATTTGACCGCGCTCTTGGCAATACCGAGGCCTTGGCCAATGGCATCACCATGGAGGGTGTCTACCATGAGGACGGCTATTCGATCCGGCTGCGTGGCCGGGTGGTCGATGCCGAGATGGTGGATTTGTTGATGGATCAGTTGCGCCGCCTGCTCAGCCCGCTGCCTGTGAACAAATTGACCGGCAGACAATAAGGTTTTCCCCCAGGTTTCGCGGCGAAACCTGGAGCGAAGTCTCGGCTCCGGCCCCAACCACGCCGCAAAGCCGCAATCTATCCACCGCTTTCTTGCCGAGGCTTTGCAACAACAGTTCCGCATTGCCCCAACTGCCGATATGGAGAAAGCTATGCGGCCTTGGGGAGGTCGAAGGACACGATTCTTGAGGTCAGGCTGCCATGCCAACTAAATTCGTTCTGCTCGCACTCGCGATGCTTCTGGCTGGCTGCGGATCTATGCCGCGCGGCGCCGGGCTGCAAAGCGAGGTATTGCATCAGGCCAAGCAACCTGGAGCCAAACAAGGCGCCGCCGCAGCGGCTGGCGCAACCGAGGCCCAACCCACCGAATTCGCCGTCGAACCGATCAGCCGCGACAGTCTTGCCCGCTATGCAAGCTGGCCCGTCATCGGCGGGCCCGGCCTGTCCTGGATCAAACGCGTCGATGAGCCAAACACCCGCATCATCTCGCCCGGCGACACCGTAGCGATCACGATCTGGAATACCGAAGATAACAGCCTGCTGACCACACCCGGCCAACGCTTTACGCCAATGCCCCCGATGCAGGTCAGCTCCAGCGGGCAGATTTTTCTGCCCTATATTGGCCAGTTGAAGATCAGCGGTATGGCCCCCGATCACGCCCGTGCCGAAATCGAAAAGGCCTATATCGCCGTGGCCCCTTCCGTGCAGGTGCAACTGACCTCGGCGGAAGGCCGGCAGAACACCGCAAGCGTGGTGGGCGGTGTGACCCGGCCCGGCCCCTACCCGCTGCGCGACCGTGATATGACGCTGCTGGATGTGCTGGCCGAAGCGGGCGGGGCCTTGCCCAGTCTGCACAATCCGCAGGTGCGCCTGCAACGCGGCAGCCAGACCTACGGCACCAGCCTGAACCGGCTGGTGGAGGATTCTACCTTGAACACCACGCTGCAAGGCGGCGACCGGATCTTTATCGAAGAAGACAACCGCTATTTCCTGTCATTGGGGGCGGCGGGCAGCAAAGCCCAGCACCATTTCCCGCAGGATCGGGTCAGTGCGCTGGATGCGCTGTCGATCATCGGGGGCTTGGCTGCCGATCGTGCCAATGCGCAAGGCATTCTGGTGCTGCGCGGCTATCCGGCCAAGTCGGTGCGCCGCGATGGTTCTGGCCCGCGCCATATCCGCACCATCTTCACGCTGGATCTGACCTCTGCCGACGGGCTGTTCAGCGCCGGAGAATTCCAGATCCTTCCCGGCGATCTGATCTATGTCACCGAAAGCCCGCTGATCGGCACCCGCAATATATTTGGCATCGTGGGGACAATTTTCGGGCTGGCCAATCAGGCAGGATCTGTTGCAAGCAACTAAGCCATCACTTGCCAAGATTGCCGCCGCTGCCCGCCTGCGGTGGCAATGCCGCCGCAGCGATGTTATGGAGCCCAAACATCGGCATCCGCAGGGATGTCAATATGACAGCAAGACGGATGAGGATGCCTTTGAAAGCTAATTTGGCCTTTTTGACCCCGTTTGAGGGGCAGATCATGGAAAAAGCCAATGCTTGGCTGAAAGAGACCCTCTGGGTAAAGTCAGGCCAACCCCCTGCCCCGCCCACTTCAGAGATCCCGCAATCCCCCCCTGTCGGCAAATTGCTGATCTTGTGCATGACGCCACGTTCGGGCAGCACGGCGCTGTCTGCGGCCCTGTCGGACAGCAAGCTGATGGGACGCAGTGGCGAGAGGCTGGGCAATGGCCCGCTCAAAAGAACCATCGAAGCGCAGCGCCCCGCCAGTCTGGTCGAACTCTTGCGCTCGGTGATCGAGGATTCGCGCACCCGCAATGGCGTCGCCCAGATCAAATGCGACCTGCCGCAGCTTTTGCCCTTCCTGCTGGATGCCGCCTGTCTGCCGATCATCCAGCAAGCGCAGATGGTCTATCTGACCCGCGAGGATATTCTGGGCCAGGCAATCTCGCGCTATCGTGGCTTTCAAACCGGATTGTGGCATTCCACTCAAGCGGCAGCACCTACGGGCAATATGGAAGTGCCCTATGATTTTGCCGCCATCAAAGGCCAGATCGACCGGCTGGTGCAGATGATGGCCGCTTATGAGCGGCTGTTTGCGGCGCTGAGCCTGCAGCCGATCCGCATCAGCTACGAACAGGTGACGCAGAATTCGCAGGCGGTGATGGCGCGGATTGCCGAAGCCATGCAGATCACCCTGCCCGAGGGCGCGTCTTTGGAAAATAGCGGCCATACCAAAGTCGCCACCCGCAACAATGATCAGTTGCGCGCGCGGTATCTGGCGGAATGTCAGGCGATGCTGCACGGCGCGGCGCAGAGCATATCTTAGGTTTCGCGGCGAAACCCAAGATATGCGAAACCCAAGAGACGCGAAACCTAAGAGACGCGAAACCTAAGACCCCGTTGATTGCGCCCTAGATCACAAACATATCGGCGCTGAAATCGCCAAGTTGGCGGTCGGCAAACCAGATCTGCACACCCTGATCCTCAAACAGCACATTGGCGCCATTTTGGCTGAGATGCTGCACTGCGGCCCCCGCATTGCCATAGCCAAAGCCCTGCAAGGCGATCTGGTCCCAGCGTTCCAGATCGGCCACCCATTGCACCCCGCCATCGCTTTGCGCGAACACAAATCTGTCGGCCCCTGCCCCGCCCATCAGCAGATTATCGCCCGTACCACCCAGCAGGTGATCATCCAGCGGTTGGGCCTGCAGGAACTGCACGAGGCCCGCCGCCGAACTGGCGATGAATTCGCGGCTTTGCGAGAATCCCTGCACCACGGCCTCACGGCTGAAGCCGCCAGCCGCCAGAGCCTGCGTCCAACTGGCCAGACCGCCCGCATCGGGGGCACGGTGCAGCACGTTGTGGTACAAAAGCGTGACAAATTGCGCATCGCTGGTGGCACCATAGCGGGCCTGAAACTCCGCCGAGCCTACAAAGCCGGCCACCACCTGCAAAAAACTGCTTCCATGGGCCAAAGCCAGGCTCCAGGCCTGCAAGCCGCCCGCATCGGGGTCGCGGTCCAAAGTGGCATGATAGAGCCGATACACATCGTCGCTCCAGTGCGCCTGCTGGCCTGCCCGGCCATAGGACAAAGCGGCGGCCTCGGTGGCTGCGCGAAACTCGCGGCTTTCGGAAAACCCTGCCACCACGTCGGATCGGCTCAGACTGCCGCTGGCCAAGGCCTGCGTCCAACTGGCAAAGCCGCCGGCATCAGGGGCGCGGTGCAGCACATTGTTGTAAAGCAGCGTGACAAACTGTGCATCGCTGACCGCGCCGTAGCGGGCTTGAAACTCGGACGAGCCGGTAAAGCCCGCGATGATCTGCCCAAGGCTTTGGCTGCCGCTTTGCAACTGCCCGGTCCAGCCAAAATGCCCGGCCTGATCGGGGGCGCGACCCAAAGTGGCGCGGTAGATCCGGTAGATTTGTGCAGCTGCGGCGTCAAAGCCTGTATCCAGCATCTCACCACTGAGCAGATCGCCGCCACCGCCGCCTTGCAGCGTATCCGCACCCTGCCCGCCTTGCAGTGTGTCCGCGCCGTCTTTGCCCAGCAGCATATCCGCCAGCCCGCTGCCGCTGATGCTCTGGCCAAGATCGGGCAGTGCCACTGGGGCTACATGCCAAAGCCCGATCAGATTGGCGGCCCCGAAATCCTGCGCGGTGAAGCTCAGGCCATCCGCGCTGAACAGCCGCAGCACCTCGCCGCCCAGCCGCAGCTCGATCCCGCCTGCCATGGCGACGAACTGCACCGCATCGCGGCCATAGACCCCCGGCAGCGCCGAGACATCCAGACAATCCTCGGCGGGGTTGAAATCGCGGATATCATCGCGCGCACCATCGGGGCTGAGCACGAAGATATCCGCCCCGGCCCCGCCATAAAGCGCGTCCACGCCACCGCCATCGCACAAAATATCCGCCCCGGCCCCGCCATAAAGCGCATCGCGCCCGGCCCCGCCGATCAGCATATCGCCGCGCGCGTCCCCCGCCAGCACGCCGCCCGCAGCCGTCGCGGTCAGGATCGGTGCCAGCGCACCAAGGCCGATGTGAAACTGGCTGAGGCTGGTTTCGCTCCAGCCGGTGGCGAAGACATCCAGACCTGCGCCCGCGCCCGTGATGCGGCCCTGCACCGCCAGCGCCGACAGATCGGCCAGTGCGGTGGTCAGGGTGTCGGCAATCGTCTCCAGCGGCACAAGACGGCCATCCGGCAGCAAGGTCATCAGGGTCAGACCATCATCGGCCCCGCCTGCCAGCACGAAAACCCGCCCGGCCAAGCTGACCGCCTGCAGCACCGAGATGCCCTGAAACCGGCTGTTCAGATCGTCATTGACCTGATCAAGCACTTGCAACTGCCCCGCCGCCGTCAGTTCCAGCACGGTGACAGAGCCGGTGCCCGCAGCCCCCAGAAAGACCAGATCGCGCCCGGCAAAATGCAGCGTTTGCAACAGGTTGGGCGCGCTGATCGCCAGCCCGTCGGTTGGGCTCAGATGATCGCTCAGCAGGGCGTGGCCATCGGCGCCGAGGCGGTAGGCGCTGAGACTGTTGCCCTGCGCGGCCACTGTCAGCAAGATCGGGCCGCTGGCGGTTTCGGCTGTGGCCATGGCCAGCACATCATAGCCGCTCACCCCGCCCGCCCCCACCAGCTGCTGCAAGGGCGTGATCGCGCCGCTGGCCGCGCGCAGATAGCTTGACACCCCCAGCCCTTGCAGCGTGCTGACAAAGATCACATCGCCGCCGCCCGCCAGCGGGCTGGAGGCAAGGCCAAGCACGGTGGCATTGCCGATGCCCAGATCAAAGCTTTGGCCCAAGCCGCCGGGGCCATCCTGCCAGAAGCCATGCGCCCCGCCGCGCTCGCCGTAGCTGATCAGGGCAGGGCGTCCGGCCAGATCCAGATGGCACAGGCCCGCCGCCGCACTGCGCAGGCCAAGGCTGTTGCCCGCGGCCGCGGGCAGACCGACATAAGATTGTGCGGCGGCCACCGTCAGGCCCAGGCTTGCGTTGCGCTGCAACAACCCGCCCTGTATCCCCGAGGCCGAAAACAACTGCAGCCCGGCCGCACTGCTGTGCAGGGCCAAAGCGCTGACCCCCGAGATATAGCTTTCAGGCCCGTCGGAACGGGTGACCACATGCTGAAAATAGCCCACGCCAAGCCCCCGCTTGCGACACCACCACCAAAGGCGGTATGCCCGGGCAGCAGGGCGGGGCGGCGGACCGATCCATGTCAGGATTGCGGCGTTTGGCTAAAATACACTCGCCCAAGCCTGACCGGATCAGGCGGTCAAGCCCCAGCGCAGGGAGCGAGGGACCGACCCGTTCGGGTTAGTCAGAGGCAGCCCCCATATTGCGGGTGTGATGGGCGATGGCGGCGTGGATGTCGTCATAATAGAACAGTTTTCCGTCCTCCAAAACCGCCCCCGCATCGCAGAGTTCGCGCATTTGCGCCATCGAATGGCTGACCACCACAGCCCCGGCATTCGCCATCCGGGCGTGGAACACCTGCGCGCTTTTGGCGCGGAACGAGGCATCGCCCACCGAGGTGACCTCATCGACCAGATAGGTGTCAAACGAGATCCCCATCGACACGCCAAAGGCCAGACGCGAGCGCATCCCCGAGGAATAGCTTTTCACCGGCAGGCGGAAGTGAATGCCAAGCCCCGCAAAATCCTCGACAAAATCCACCAGCTCATCGGTATCAGCACCGTAGATGCGGGCGATGAAGCGGGTGTTCTGGATGCCGGTCAACTCGGCATGAAACGATCCGGCAAAGCCCACCGGCCAAGAGATCGTGCCCGTCGACAGAATGCGGCCGCGCGTCGGGTCCATCGTACCGGCAATCATCTGCAACAGGGTCGATTTACCGGCACCATTGCGCCCCAAAAGCCCCACCGAGGTCCGGCTGGGGAAGATCACGTTGACATCTTGCAGCACCACTTTGCGCTTGCCGTCCAGCGTAAAGATCTTTGTCAGATTTTCTAACTGGATCAACGTATTCCCCTACCTGCGATCTTTCAGAGAATAGGTGACCAGCACCGTGATCGCCCAGGTCAGGAACAAAAACAACGAGATCACGATCAAGATCATCTCGCGGCGCGGATAGCGCGGCAACTCGGCCCGTGTCGGCAGGATATGGGCGGCCAGATAGCGGCTTTTGCGTTTGGCCTCGGCCAGCGAGCCATCATAAGACGCAAGCGCCGCGACATAAGAGCGTTCGGCAAATTCGCTGTCGACCGAGAGGCGTTCATATTCGCCCACCATCGCGGCATAGGTGCCGTCCAACCCGCCGCCCTCGCTTTCCCCCACCTTGCTGCGCTCGGCGGCGATGCGGGCCTCGATCACCTCGATGCGGCGCTTGGTCTGCTGCATCCGCGGATCACTGTCGGTGGCTTTATCGGCCAACAGATCCTGCTCGATCTGCGCTTCGGTCAGTTGAGTTTGCAACGCCCCCAGCAGCCCGGCCTTGCTTTGGATATCGGTCTTGGGATCGACCATCTGATGTTTCAGCCGGAAGGTGGTCAGCGCCAGCCGCGCGGTTTTCAGCCGCGCAATCGCGGTGTCGAGTTCTTCCTTGGCGTAGCGGATCGAATCTTCGCGCGCGATGGCGCTGAGATCGTTGATCATGTTCGAGCTTTCCTCGAACAAGGCCTGCGCGATCGCCGTGGCATCATCCGCCGTGAAGGCCAGCACCCGCACCTCGATCAGCCGCGACGAGCTGTCATAGGAAATCCGCACCATCTTCGACCAGTAATCCACCAGATCCTCGATCGAGCCATTGGAATCAAAGGCAAAAATCGGGTCGGTGGTGGGTTTGGACCACATTTTGCGCAGGCCAAGCTCGGCTTCCATATCGGCGACCAGCTTCTGGCTTTTCAGAAATTCATAGAGAATATCGGTATCGGAAGAACTGGAATTCGACAGCCCCGAGATGCCGCCGATCAGCTCCATCGCCGAGCCGTTTTCTTCGCGGCGCACCGAAAAGCCCACGGTCGAGGCATATTCATCCGCAGCCATAGTCCACAGATAGAGCGCGGTCAGCGCGGCAGGCAGCAGCACCATCACCGCAAAGCTGAGCGCCAAGATCCAATGCCGCTTGCGCAAACGCGCCATCTGGGCGGGCGGACGCACCGTTGATGGCGCGCCCGACGGGCTGGCACCGGGCAGCGGGCGCACCGGCGGCACCACCAGCGGCTTTGGCGTGATGCTGACAAGCTGGCCAAGAGAAGGGGCGGCAGAGAACAGAGCTGCGGGGGTTGCGGTCAGCGCGGGCGGCAGGACCAGGCCCGCGACCTGTGGGGCCATCCCGGCGGCAGGGACCTGTGGCACCGGCAGCGCGGCCAGCGGGGGCAGGGGGCGGGGCGGCGAGACCGGACGGGCTGGGCCAGATTCGGCTGGGCCAGACTCGGCGGGCACAGACTCGGCGGGCACGGGCGCGTCCGACTGCTGGACCTTGGGGTCAGCAGTCAATCCGGTCGGGTGTTTCGAGACTTGTGACACCGGCCCTCACGGAATGGTTTGTTTCCTTGGCGGTATTTCTACATAATCTGGGGTGGAATGCCCAGCCGAGAACTGAGCCCGTCCCCATCTCAAAGGCCCCGGATCAATGACGTCTGCGTTAACCACCCCCCCTGCGCTGCCCGGCCCCGTCTTGCCACCCGTCTTGCCACCGGGGCGCATCGCGCCGCCCAAGCGGCATTTCGCCAGCTTCCGCACCATCATGGCGCTGATCCTGCGCGAGATGGCGACCTCGTTCGGGCGCTCGCCCGGCGGCTATCTTTGGGCGGTGTTAGAGCCGATTGCTGGGATTGCGCTGTTGTCTTTCGTATTTGCCGTGGCATTCCGGCACCCCGCGCTTGGCATCAGCTTTCCGCTGTTCTATGCCACCGGGATGATCCCGTTCACCGTCTACAATGACGTGTCGGTCAAACTGGCGCAGGCGATCAACTACTCCCGCCCGCTGATGGCCTATCCCAGTGTCACTTTCATCGACGCCCTGCTGGCGCGGTTCATCCTGAACTATCTCACCGAAGTGATGGTGGCCTATGTCATCTTCACCGGCATTCTGGTGTTTTTTGACACAAGGGTGATCATCAACATCCCGGTGATTGCCGAGGCGCTGCTGTTGTCCGGCGCGCTGGCCCTGGGGGTGGGGACGCTGAACTGTTTTCTGTTCACGCTGTTTCCGATCTGGCAGCGCGGCTGGTCGATCATGATGCGGCCGATGGTGATCATCTCTTGTGTGATGATGCTGCCGGAATCGCTGCCGGGTTATATGCAAGACTGGCTGTGGTACAATCCCTTGGTGCATCTGGTCGGGCTGATGCGGCGCGGGTTTTATACCAGCTATCATGCTGATTATGTTTCAGAACTTTATGTGCTGGGCTTCAGCGGCGTCTGTCTGGCGATGGGTCTGCTGCTGCTGCGGCGCTATCAATATGTGCTTTTGAACATCTAAACGCGGCGGCTGGGCAACAGCCGCCGCAGCGCGGTGTAGAGACGGTTTGCAGGGGACTGCGGTGGGCTGAGGGCGGCGGGCGACATATCCAGCCCGAACTGCGCCAGCAAAGCGGCATCCTGTTGCGCGAAGCTTTCCAGATACAGACGGTTCTGGGGCGATAACAGCGCCATCAGCTTGGGCCAACGTGGCTGAGATCGCGCATGCGGGCCCGTGTTCACATAGCGATCTGCCAGTTGGATGCGCCGACCAAAGCGCCCCAACAGATCGGCTTCAAGCAAGTCCAGCCGGTTGGTGGCATAGACCGCATCCAGTGCGTGCAATCCTGCTTGCGCGCGGGCTTGCAGGTCGGCGGCGGGCAGATCCGCAATCAGACGCTGGCCGCGCATCTGCCGCGTGGCAAAATAGCTGCAATAGAAATTGTCAAAATGATCGCGCACAAAGCCTTGCCATTCCGCATCCCCGCCGGTGAAAAATGCATCCGCCGACCAGTCCAGCGCGCGGGTTTTGCCGATCTCGATCTGGGTCAGGGTGTCTTGCGCGCGCAACCGCCGCGCCTCGGCTTGCAGGTAGAAATAGAACGAGGCGATGCGCTCGCGCGGGTCGCGCAGCACGGTGAACACGAAGCGCGGCTCTGGCAGGTGATCAAAGCTGGTCCAGTCGAGATGGCCCGAGTACAATCGGTAGCCCTGTGGCATCTGCGCCTGCGGGGTGGCGGGTGCTTGGGTATGGGTGCGCACCGGCGATACCTGTGCAGCCCCCCCCACCAGATCGACCAGCCCGCGATGCACGGCTTGGCCTGCGGTTTTGGGGATATGCAGAAAGACTATGGGCAAAACGGGGGGCAAAACGGGGGCGGGCGGAACTGTCATAGGTGGCTTATCGCAAGCTCTCTTGCGAAAGGTCAATCACACTGGGTTGAAAGGCGGGGGTTTTCGCCGCAATCAGCGCCAGAATGCCGGCGCCAAAGGCGCGCGGATGTGCGACCTGAAGCTCGCTCAACTGCCAGGGCGCGAATTGCCACCAGCGGCTGTGCAGCAGCGACATGATCACATCCGAAGGCAGGCGGAATTTCTTTACCACCGCCGGATTGCCCGCCACCACCGCATAGGGCGGGACATCCTTGACCACCACCGCATGGCCCGCAATGATCGCGCCATCGCCAATCGTCACCCCGGCGGCGATATAGGCGCCGTGGCCGATCCAGACATCATTGCCGATGGTGGTGATCTGCGCCTGGGTGGGCGCGCGGCCGTGTTTGAAGCGGTAGCTGTGATAATCGGCAGCACCGTTGAATTGGTCTTCTACCGCAAAAAGATCATCATGCAGATAAAACGCAGGGCTGGTGGAGGCCCAATCCAGCGGATGGTTCTGCCGCCCGATCTGCACCGCCTCGCCGATCGAGCAATAGCGCCCGATCCGGGCGGCAAAGCAATAGCCAGAGACCTGATAGGAAAACGCCCCCAGATGCAGCGAATGTTCATACTGGGTGCGTTTGAGGCCAGCAGGGGCCTCAATCCGGCTGGCTTTCGGCAGTTGCACCGATTTGCCCAACCAGCCGCGCGCGGCCACGTCGATGCCCTTCTGGCGCAAAACCTTGACCGGAACGCTAACGAGACTCATCAACAGGGTCCTTGTGATAACGAAAGCGGCGCGGGCACAAAGCCCAAGGCTGCGGCGCGGATGGCCCCGGCGGCCTCGCTGGGGCGGGCCAGCGGCAGCACCGCCCCCGCAGCCCCTTGGGCAAGGGCTGCGCGCACCGCTTCGGCCTGCGCGCCCAGATCAAAGCAGATCACCGGCAGGCCCGTGGCCACGGCTTCATGCGTGGTGTAGGAAAACGTCTCGGGCCAGACCGAGGGGATCAGCCAGCACGAGATGCCATAGTGCTGCGCAAGCTCTGCAATCTCGGCAGGATGATAGCCGCCATGCACCTGTGCGGGGCGGTGCAATTTGTAAGACGGGTCGAACTTGCCCAACACCACCAGTCCGAGATCGGGGCCTGACTTTCGGCTGAGTGCGGCCAGCACCGCAGCCCCCTTATGACCGCCGATATTGCCCAGAACCCCGATCACCACCCGCGCGGATCTTGCAGGTTTCAGCCGGGGCACCGCTGTCAAAAGCTGATGTGGCACCACCTGCAACCGCGGCGCTACCGCCGGATAGGCCGCCAGCACGATGTCACGGCTGGAGGACGAGAACACGGTGACGCGGTCCGCCGCTGCCATCGCAGCCCCCCAAGCCGCGCGCCAATCCGCCAGATCGACGCGGGCCCCATCCGGGCGGATCACGCTATGGGCGCGGTCCGATGTGCCCGTCTGCGGCACACCATGATACACCCCATCGCTGCCGGTCAGCGTATATGACGGGCTGAGCGGCAGGTAATCGTGAAACAGCAGCTCAAGACTGTGATCGCCCGCTGCCGCATCGCCTGCGCCGTGATCTTCGGGGGCATTCTCTTTGGCCAGTTCCAGCAGCAGACCCGGCAGATCGACCGGATCGGCATCGGCGACGCCACAGGAATAGATCACCGCACGCCTCGGCAGCAGCCGCAACAGCCGCAGCACCAAGCTGCGATCGCCGGTGCCGCCGCGCGTGATCCCTGCAGGGCTGTGCAGCGCGATCTCCCAGCGGAAATTGCCGCCGACCCGCAACACCACCGCAGCACCCGGGCCCTGCGCCAGATCGCGGGCCAGGCGGTCGGCCAGATAATGCTCGGCCCCGCCGCCCAAGGCATGGGCGAGATAGACCGGAACCGCAGAGCCCAATGTCGCGGCCCAAGCCAGCCCCAAAGCCAAGCGCGCGGTCAGCAGCGGATCATCGCCGATAAAGCGCTGCACATCAGCATCAAAGCGCGGATAGCGCGCGGAAATAAGCGCGCCATTCCGCTGTAACAGAGCCTGTTTTGCCGCCGCGCCAAACGAGGCGCCGCCGCGATGTTCGACAAACAGCCCAGCCAGACACAGATGCCGGCCACCGCGCGCCAGCACTTTCTGACACCAGTCAACCTCTTCGCCATAGCCCCGGCCAAAGGCGGTATCCAGTTGCGGCTCTTGGCGCAGATAGACGGGGTTGATCGCCATGCAAAACCCCACCCCGGTCGGGGCCTCAGCCAGAAGCCCCAGATCTTGCGGCAGGCGGCGGGCGACACGGTCAATGGCATCGCCCGCACCGGGCAGCAAAGCTGTTGGCGCACAGATCACCGGCACTGACATCAGTTCGGCCTCATTCGACATCGGCGTCACGCTGGCCACGCGCGGATCGGCATAGAGCGGTGCCACCAGCCGCGAGGCCCAATCCTGCGGCACCAGCGCATCGGAATTCAACAGCACGATCATAGCGCCTTGATCGGGGCCGCCTTGATCGGCCTCCGTTTGATCAGAGCAGGCCAAAGCTGCCGCCAGCCCGCGGTTCATCGCCCCGATAAACCCAAGGTTCTCTGGGTTCTCGATCAACTGGACCTGCGGTTTTTCTTGCGCCCAATGGCGCAGAAACCGCCGGATCGCAGGATCGGGCGAGGCATCCTCGATCAGTGTCAGCTGCCAAGGCAGATCGGTGTGGCGCGCGATACGGTCCAGCACCTCGGGCAACAAATCGAAGGCCTGATAGACCGGCAAAAGGATATGAATCCGCGCGGCTGAGGCTACGGGCAGGGAACTGGACACGGGCGGAAACTGCGCAGCTTCCAGGCGCAATTCTTCGACCACCGGACCTAAGCCCAACAGCAGCTTGACCCGCTCGCGCGCGGCCATGTCGTGAAAGCGGAACCAGCGCAGCACCGCAGGCAGCGCCCGCACACCCGCCCAAAGGAAACCCGGCAGCAGCGCCGCGCGGGCCAAAGCGAACCGTATGGCACCAAAGTCCGGCAGCCGCACCGCCGGGGCCTCTTGTCCGGCGCGGGTCAAGGTCAGTCGGGCGGGCACCGGCAGATAGGGCAGATCCAGTTGAAAGCGCCGCACCCCCGCCAGATGTGCCGCCAGACCTGCTGCTTCGCCGGGTGCCACCACGCGCCGTCGCCCGCCCAGTTCCAGCACCAGAAGATCGGCCTCGACCTGTCCGGTCAGCGACAAACGGTCATTGCGCAGCGCCAGCTGGTCGATCTGGCCAACCCGCGCGCCGGTGGCATCGAAAAGCTGCGGACCCCGTGCGGTCAGGGTCAGATGGCGCGCGGCATAGCGTTGAAACAACCTGTGCACCCTGCCTAACACAAACCCTGACCCTTTTTCCGTGGTATTCCCCAAGCTTCGCTGTAACTGCTGGGCCGCAAGCTGTCCATCCGGGGCTTGGGGATCCGGAGTTTGGCCATCTGGGCTTGGCCATCGGGCGGCAGATCAAACGCCGGGGCAGACCAAGCCCGGTTGACGTGGTGCCCCCGAGCAGATTAGCAAGCGCTTTGCCCTGTCGCCAGATCTTCAGCCCCGGAGCCGCCTTGCCCGCCTCTGTCCTCATCGCGCTGTGCAGTTACAATGGCGGGCGCTGGCTGGGCGCGCAGCTGGACAGCATTGCCGCCCAAGACCATGAAGATTGGGCGCTGTGGATCAGCGATGACGGCTCAAGCGATGACACCCGGGCGGTGATTGCGGCGTTTCAGGCCCGCCACCCCGCGCATGACATCCGGCTGGTAGAGGGGCCGGGGCAGGGCGGCACGCAGAATTTCCTGTCGCTGATCTGCCATCCCGATTTGCCGCTGGGGCCTGCCACTCATCTGGCCCTGTGCGATCAGGATGATATCTGGCTGCCGCATAAACTTGGCCGGGGTCTGGCGGTGCTGGGGCAGCAGACAGATGCCGCAGGCCCGCTGATTTATGGTGCGCAGTCGCGTCACATTGATCTGGAGGGGCGCGAGATTGGCCGCTCGCGCCGCCCGCGCGGCACCGTGACCTTGCAAAACGCCGTGGTGCAGAACATGGTCTCGGGTCATTCGCTGATGCTGAACCCAGGCGCGCTGGCTTTGGCGCGGGCAGCCGGGCGGCCGCAGGGGGTCGGTTTTCAGGATTGGTGGCTGTCGCTTTTGGTGCTGGCCTGTGGCGGACGCGCGGTGGTGGATGAGGCCGAGGTGCTGCTCTACCGCCAGCATGGTGCCAATGTGATGGGGGCACCCCAGGGGCTGGCTGCGGTCTGGCTGCGGCTGGGGCAACTGCGGCGCGGGGTGTACCGGGGCTGGATCGCGGCCAATCTGGCGGGCCTGGCCGCGGTGGAAAAGCGGCTGACCCCCAAAGCACGCCGGGTCGTGCGCACATTGACGCAGACGCAGGGCGGTTGGGCGCGCGTGCGGGCGTTTCGGAAATTGGGCATCGCGCGGCAAAGCCCGAAAGGCACGGCGATTTTATATCTCAGCGTGCTGCTTGGCCTAGCCTAGCTGCAACTGGCTTTGCGGGGTGCTGTCTTCGGCCCAAAGCGCTGCCAGCAGATCGGCCATGCCCCGCCAGGCGGCTTCGGTGGCTTCGCGTTGCGGCGCATAGATCAGCCGGCCGATGTCGCGGTAATCCAGATCGTAGAATTGCGCCGTGGTGCCGTTGGCGATCTGGGAGATTTCCGGCAAGGGGCTGGGCAGCAGGGCAGGGCCAAGCTTGGCGGCATATGTGGCGAGTTGGGCTGCGGCATCGGGGCCGGCGCGGGTTGGCAGCACCGCGAGCCTGCGCCAGTGCAGCGGTTGGGCGGCTTGCCCCAAAGCTTGGGCGGTGATCTGTGCTTCGCTCTGCGTAGCGCTCAAGGCCTGCGCCAAGGCCTGCAGCCCTGCACTCAAAGTCCTCAACGCGCCCGGGGCAAGCGGCAACGGCGCCAGCAGCACATCTGCCGAGGCCAGCATCGACAAGGCCAAAGGCCCAAGGCCGCGCCCGGTGTCGCAGAAGATCAGATCATAGCGGGCGCGCAAGCCGTCGCTGTCCAAAGCCTCCGCCACCGCGCGCCAGGGTTGCCAGCGGGCCTGCGCCATCCGCCAGCGCCCGATCTGCAAATCGGCCTGCATCAGGGCAGGGGCGGCGGGTATCAGATCAAGCCCCGGCCACAATGTCGGGCGGATCATATCCTGGGCTTGCAGGCCAAGGGCGGCATTCAGCACCGCATCCATCGCCAAGGGCGCCTCGCCACGATCCAACCGGGCCTCATTGCCGCTGCGCAGATGGCGTGCGGCAGAGCGGGCGATCAGGCCCAGCACGCCGATTTCGCCGCCGTCGGTGACCCGCAGGGCCTGTGCCAAACCGCCGGCGGGGTCGGCGTCGATCAGCAGCACGCGATAGCCCGACAGCGCCGCAGCCGTCGCCAGATGCAGGGTGGCGGTGGAGCGTCCGGCGCGGCCTTGCGGCTGGGCCAGGGTGATCAGGGGGGCTTTGGCCTCGGCGGAGCGCTGCGGCAGGTAGCGGGCCTTGCGGGAGCTTTGGCTGAAATGGCGGCGCAGGGTGGCAACCTCGGCCGCGGTGAACCAGCGGGTGCCGCCCTCGACCCCGGTGCTGCCTTGCGGCAGATCGGGGGTGGCGGCCAAGACCCGGCGCAGATGTTCGGGGGCCATCGGCAAAATCCACGAGGTGATCTCCCAGATCGAGATCAGCCGGGGGGCTGCGGGCTCAGATAGGGCGGGTTCGGTGAGGCTGCTGGCAAGGCTGGTCAGATCGGGGAGGGAAAACATTGGATCAGGGGCTCCAGATGGCTTAGATCGTATATATCATGAAATAATAAAAAATCATTAAAAAATTATGATCTGGTAAAATATCGCGACATACCCCAATTTTTTACCCTATTCATAGCGCTTTTTGCAGCCTTTCCGCTGGGCTGCGGGTGGATTTTGCAACACATGCCAGACAGGCTTGGTGTTAATAGCATGTTATTCAATAGTTACGGCACCGGTGCAGGCTGAGTTTCTTGCAAATTCGCTGTGGAGATCAGCGTGTTATGCGGCACTGCAAAAACACCGGCGATTCCGAAACCCCGATAGAGTGACTCTGAAACCCCGAGCCTGCGACTCTGAAACCCCGACAGCAGGCTCGGGGGGGATGGCGGAATTTTGCGCGGTGCTGGACGGGGGCTGTGGATAACTTTAGGCTGGGTGTCAATGAAACCACGAATCGCGCAAGCACGGTGACAACGGGGAACCCGGCACCAGGCTTGACCAGCGCGACAGAGCAGACAGGCAGACGTTATGGCGAGTGCGCTTCCCTTTGCGGTGGGGATGACGGCTGCGGTGCAGCCGGATTTCTTTTCCTGCGACATCTTCGATGCTTTGCCAAAAGATGATTTGGCCAGCATGGAGCATCCGTTGTTCTCGCTGGCCACACGCCCCGATCTGCAGGTCCTGCGCTATCTGCACAACGGGGTGGAGATCGAAGTCACCCCTTCGGTGAAGGGGCGCGCGACCATTCATGACAAGGATATCCTGATCTATTGCACCAGCCAGCTGATGGCGGCGCTGAATGCAGGCCGCCAAGTGGCGCGCACGCTGCATCTGCGCGCGCATGATCTGCTGATGGCGACCAACCGCGAGACCTCGGGCGATGCCTACCGCCGTCTGCGCGAGGCCTTCGAGCGGCTGGCGGGCACGCGGATCACCACCAATCTGGTGCAGGGCGAGTTCGAAGTGACTCGCGGTTTCGGGCTGATCGAGGATTGGGAGATCGTGCGCAAAACCCGGGGCGGGCGGATGATCCAAGTGCGGGTGACGCTGTCGGAATGGCTGTTTGCCGCGATCAAGGCGAAATCGGTGCTGACGCTGAACCGGGATTATTTCAGCCTGCGCCGCCCGCTGGAGCGCAGGCTTTATGAGATTGTGCGCAAGCATTGCGGCCGCCAACCCGAATGGCGGGTCTCGCTGGAGGTGTTGCAGAAGAAGACCGGCTCAAACAGCCCGCGCCGGGTGTTCCGCGCCATGTTGCGCGATGTGATCGAGGGGGGCAATATCCCGGATTATGTGCTGGCTTTGGGCGAGGATGATCTGCTGCGCGTCACGCCGCGCGCGCCGTTGATCGAGGCCGCCCCGCAAGCACAGACCACATTGGGCCCCTTGGCCGAGGCCACCTTGCAACGCGGTCGCAGCCTTGCCCCCGGCTGGGATATCTACGGGCTGGAGGCGGAATGGCGCGAGATGTGGCACCGCTCGGGCCGGCCGCGCTTGCGCAGCCCCGACAAGGCGTTTTTGGGATGGCTGGAAAAGCGGCAGGCAAGCTGAGGCGGGTTGGGCCAGACGGGGTTTAGCGTGGGCTGAAATAGCCGGTTTCGCTGGCCAGAATATGACCCGGGTAGCGCGCGAGAAAGCCTTGCCATGCGCTTGCGGTGCCAGCCAGACGGGCGGCATCGAAGGCGCCCACCACCTCGGCCTCGGCACCTGCGGTGGCGGCCCGCACCGCAGGGCTGTCGGGTTTGGTGCGATGCGCCAGCACCTCGCGCACCGACGCCAGTGCCGGATCGTCGTGGTGGTGGATCAGAAACATGATCAGCGCGGCATTGCTGTCTGCGATCAGCGCCTGATCGAAGGCCGCGCTGCGCGGACGCTGGCCCGGTGGTTGGCCCGGCGGTTGGCTGGTGGGGGGATTGGCCGCAGAGTCGGGCTGCGCAGTGGGGCTGGCTTGCGTGCTCTGTGTGGGCAGACAGGCGCTTAACAGCGCGCAGATCCCCGAGAGCCGCAGCAGCCGGGCCGATCGCTCAAACCCACCTTGCCGCGCGCAAAGCGGAGGCGGCAGATGCAAAATCGGCGGGCTGGTCGGCAGGGGCATGGCGCACTTTGCAAACAGAAGACGGTTGAGCTTTGAGCAGCCGCGCCGCGATGGCAAGGCCAGTGTCAGGCGATCGGCATGATCCAGCCCGCAGCAGAAGCCCGCAGCAGAAGGAGGACGTGCGGCCAGCCGGATCAGACCTGCGGAAAAGAATCTTGCCCGAATTGAGGCAATCCGATACTCTCTTTGCAGCCCTATTTGGGTGTCGTCGATTTATTTTGCTCCGGTTTTTTTGGAGCAGTTTTTTTTTAGGATGCTCACAATGGCACATGATTTCGTCGGCGCCGGTGCGCCGCTGGCTGATATTCTATCCTTGCAAGACGCGTTTCCCGATCTTGCCACAGTCGAAGTGGAGGATGCGGAGGATCTTCTGGATCAACCCGGCTCAGAGTCCACGGCCGCTTCCAGCGCGCCTGCGGCCTCCGATACCGCATTCAGTTCCGGACCCGGCTCTGTAAGTGCTGCGGGTGCTATTACGGATATCACCCCGTCCGACGCCGCGCCCTCCAGCACGATCAGCGGCAGTTTTGGCGGCAGTTTTGGCCCGTCCAGCTGGAATGATGCCAATGATGTCGACGTCAGCCTGATCACTGCCACGATCCAGGGCTGCGGCTGTCCGATGTGCGCAGGCGATGGCAGCAGCGGCAATGCCACAGCGCAAGGCGCCGCAGATCTGGCCGCCGCCGCCGCGGCGGCAGGCGCGCCCGGTGTCCCCGGTCCGGCCGCATCCATGCAAACCCTGGCCAATTATCTGACGACAGGATTCTGGGACGATTTCAGCGCCACGGATGCGCGCTGGTACAACATGACCTCGTCTGGCACCGGTGCCAACAGCGGTGTGTTGTATTACAACGTCACCGGCTGGACCGGATCGCTGTCGACGGTTTACGGCACCGAGTCCGACAGCAACGGTATCTCGGCCGCGCGGGCCGATATGGTGCGGGCCGCCTTCGCGCTTTATGAAGAAGTGCTTGGCATCAATTTTATCGAGACGACCTCGGAAGCGGGTCATGTCGATTTCTTCTTCAAGGACAACTCCTCGGGGGCCTATGAGGCGGAATCGCTGCATGCCGGCGTCGGTGGCGCGATGGATTATTCGGTGATCAACGTCAATTCCGGCTGGGATGGCGGCAGCTCGAACATCGGCGGCACCAACGGCTATACGTTCCAGACCTTCCTGCATGAGATCGGCCATGCTTTGGGGCTGGGGCATCAGGGCGATTACAACGCAGGGGCTGGCACGCCGACCTATGGCACTTCGGCGCAATGGGCCAATGACAGCTGGACCCAGACCATGATGTCGTATTGGAGCCAGACCGAGAACACCGAATTCTCGACCGATGATTATGCGCAACTGGTCAGCCCGATGGCGGTGGACTGGATCGCGCTGAACGCGCTCTATGCAGGCCAAGGCTATGGCACCGGCAACGCGTTCAATGGCAATACGGTCTACGGCGTTGGCACCAGTATCAGCAATGCCACCAGCGAAGCCTTTGCCGGCCTTGCCGGATTTGCCGATACCAACGCCTTCACCATCGTTGATGGCAGCGGCATCGACACGGTGGATTTCTCGAACTACGGCGTCGATCAGACCATCAATCTGCTGCCGTCTTCGGCCAGCAGCAACCGCGCCTCGCTGTCGAGTGTGGGCGGGCTGACCTATAACATGACCATCGCGGTCGGCACCATCATCGAGAATGCCACCACCGGCGCTGGCAATGACTTCCTCTTCGGCAACGAGGCCGATAACATCCTGACCGGCAACGGCGGCAATGATTATCTGTCCAGCTACGGCGGCGATGACACGCTTTATGCCGGGTCGGGCACCGACACGCTCTATGGCGGCGATGGCCACGATTATCTCTATGCTGGCACCTTCACCAGCAGCGACCAGTTCTATGGCGGCGCGGGCAATGATTTCATCACGTCGGGCCTTGGCGCCGAGACGATGGACGGTGGCACCGGCAATGACATCATCGACCATCGCGAGTTTGACGGCGATTATGTCTTCAACATGGCCACCGGGGCGACCAATTTCGGCGGGGAATCCTATACCAACTTTGAAGCCGCCTGGATGGGTGACGGCAATGACTCGGTCACCGGGGCCAGCAGCCTGCGGGAGACGATCTATGGCGGGCTGGGCGATGACACGCTGGACGCCGGGGCCTCGACGCTGGGCGACATCGTCTATGGCGGCGAAGGCAATGACAGTATTCGATCCGGCATCGGCAATGAATCCCTGTATGGCGGCAGCGGCAATGATGTGATCGACCACCGCGCTTACGACGGCAGCTATATCTTTGACATGGCCACCGGGCTGACCAATTTCAGCAGTGAACTTTATAGCGATTTCGAGGTCGTCTATATGGGCGACGGCGATGACAGCGTCACCGGCACCTCTGGGGCGAATACCATTTACGGCGGTGTGGGCGATGATACCATCGACGACGGCGCAGGCGGTGATGCGGTCTATGGCGGCGACGGCAATGATCTGTTCAATACCGGAGATTCCAGCTTTACCGGCGACAGTTTCGACGGTGGCGCAGGCACGGATACACTCAGCTATGCAAGCCACAACTGGGGCAGCCCCAGCTCGTCTGTGGTGTTCAACTTCCTGACCGGCATCGCCAGCTTCAACGGCTTCACCGAAACCTTCAGCAGCATCGAAGTGTTCCAGGGCAGCCAGGGCGACGAGACCATCATCTCGAACGGCGGCAGCCAGACCTATTACGGCAGTGACGGCAATGACAGCATGGTCGCGGGTAATGGTGGCGAGACGATGTATGGCGGCAATGGCATTGACACGGCGGATCTGTCGGTCGGCAATTTCATCTATACGTTCAACACCGAAACCGGGCTGGCGACGCAATATTCTGCAGAGCTTTTCCAGGGCTTTGAAGTGTTCATCTTTGGCGCCAACAACGACACCATCACCACACACAGCGACGGCACTCTGGATGAAACGGTGTTTGGCGGGGCGGGCAATGACACGATCATCGACACCAGTACCTCTGGCACCGGGGATGTCGACAGCTATGACGGCGGCGCCAACATCGACACCATCGCCTATACCAGCAGCACGATGGTCGACAACCGCTGGATCGTGAACTTGGCTGCCGGGCTGTTGACCTTCGATGGCGCCAGTCGCGATGTGCTGTCCGGGTTTGAGAATGTGCGGGTCGAAAACGCCGCGGGCATGATCGGGGACGGCGGCGCCAATGTGCTGATCGCGATCGGTGCGTTTGACAACACCGTCTATGGCAATGCGGGCAATGACACCGTCAATGCCGGGGAGGGCAATGATTTTGTGCGCGGCGATGACGGCGACGATTCCGTTCTGGGCGGCTTGGGCGATGACAGTCTCTATGGCGGCAGTGGCAATGACTATGTCGCGGGCAGCGATGGCAATGACATCTTCATCGGCGGCTTGGGCGAGGACCAGTTGTTCGGTCAGGTCGGCGATGACGATGTCACCGGCGGCGACGGCAATGACATGGTCAATGGCGGCGTCGGAGAAGACACGCTGGCCGGGGCTGCCGGCCTCGACACCCTGCTGGGCGGCGATGGCAATGACAGCATGGATGGCGGCAATGGCCTCGACAGCCTTGTCGGCGGCAATGGCAATGACACGCTGCTGGGTGGCAATGACACTGACACCCTGGAGGGCGGCAACCATGATGACAGCCTGAATGGCGGGGCCGGGGCCGACAGCCTGTATGGCGGCGCGGGCAATGACGTGCTGAACGGCGGGGATGGCAATGACACCATTCTGGCCAATGACGGCGATGACAATGTCAATGGCGGCAATGGCATCGACAGCCTGAACGGTGGCGATGGCAATGACACGCTGACCGGGGCTGCTGGCAATGACACCCTGCTGGGGGGCTTGCACGACGACAACCTGAACGGCGGGACGGATGACGATCTGCTGAACGGCGGCGATGGCAATGACACTCTGGTCGGGGCCATCGGCAATGACAGTCTGGTTGGCGGTAATGGCGACGACAGCATGGCGGGGGCAGCGGGCAATGACACGCTGATTGCGGCGGCTGGCAATGACACGCTGGATGGTGGCAACAACCGCGATATCCTGAACGGCGGTGCGGGCAATGACGTGCTGGCCGGCGGGCTGGACGGCGACAGCTTCATCTTCTCGGGCGCTTACGGCGTGGATGTGATCAGTGATTTCAGTGCCGCTGCGGTGGATGAGTTCATTGATCTGGCGGGCGTGGCCGCGATCATCGATTTCACGGATCTGGTCAATAACCACCTGAGCGAAGTGGCGGGCAGTGCGGTGATCACGGTCGGTCTGAACACGCTGACTTTGAGCGGGGTGACGATGGCCAGCCTGAGTGTCGGTGATTTCCTGTTCTAGAGCGGATCGCCTATGATCAGGTTCACTGATCATAGGCGATAGGCAACATAACCAATGGCTGGCCTGTCTTGGATCGCCTTCAATCTGAATCAGCTTGAAGGCGATCCGCTCTAAGCTAAAGGCCTCTGTAAAAAACAATGGCCGCCCCTCGCAGATCTGGGGCGGCCCTCTTGTTTCAATCCGCGGTTTGTGCGGCACTTTGCAGCAAAACATAATCCATCGCGTAATAGCCTTGGATGAAATCCCGGATATCAGCGGCCAGAAACGCGGCATCGGCGGGCTTGGCATAGATCTCCATCTGATTGGGCAGGACATCCGAGAGATCCTCCAGCACGGGTGCCGGGTGGCGCGGCGAGGCATTGTCCAAGCCCAGCCGGATATGGCGCAGATCGGGCGGGCAGCGGTTCAGCACAAAGCGTTCAAACAGATCAATCTGGTCCAGCGCAAACAGCCGGTCCCAGCGGTGGGTTTCCAGATAGCGCGCTTGCGGGGCCCAATGCGAATCCATCGCGGCGACCGGGTTTGCGTTGATATAGCGGCAAAAGCCGCGAAAGCTGATGCCGCGGGCCAGTTGTGCCGCGCTGGGGGTATCGGTGCCATAGCTTTGTGCATAGGCGGGGGCGGTCAGTCGCAGCACCTCGGGCACGGTACGGTTCAGCACGAACTTGTCCCAATAGCAGCTGACCAGCCGCTCGGCCGGATCGCGCAGCAACGCGACGCTGGCCCAATCGGGGCTGGTGATCGCCTGATGCAGCGCGCCAAAGCTGTGATGCCGGGCCTGGATCAGCGGGCTGCGGCCCTCGTCAAGATCGGCATGAACCAGTTGGGCATCGGCAACCGATTGGCCAAGCAGCCGCAACACCCAGTGTTTCACCGACGTATTGGCCACTTTGGCAATCGGACAAAAGATCATCCGGGCAGGTGCCACCACCAGCAACGAGCCATCCCATGGACCACGCGCCCAATGCGTCACCAGACGGCCGTTTTGCTGGTATTCTGCACTGTCGCGCAACATGTTCTCCAGCCCTTCCACCGTCATCTGTCTGTCCAGCGCGAAGCGGATGTCATGATCGGCGGCCTCGCGGCCCAGATACAGCTGATAGAGAGTTTGCACCGTCTCGGCGCGGGCGAGATCGCGCAGCAACTGGCCCTGCTGTGCGGCCAGATCTTGCTGTGAGGTCAGCAGCAAAGCACTCATGTGGCGACCCTTCGGTTTTGCAGCAGGCCTTGGTAGGCCCTTTGCAAGGGCGCAAGGGCGCTGGTCCATTCCAGACTTGCGACATCGCTGGCCTGACGTGTGCTGTGCAACCCCCCGGTGAATGCATCACGGATCAGGCGGCGGAAGCCGGGGGCATCCTCGGCCAGATATACCCCCGGCAGATCGGCCAAATGCTCAAAACCCCGAAACGCCGCGCGCATCGCCACCACAGGTTTCAGCGACAAGAGCGCCTCGGCGGTTTTCAGATTGGTGCCACCGCCGCCGGTGATCGGCAGGGTGATCGCAAGCGCATGATGCAACAATGCGGTGAGCTGGTCTTCGCTGACCATGCCGAGATTATGCACCAAAGCCGCATTCAGACGGCGGAATTTCTGAAACCGCGCATCCGCGCCCAGCAGGTTGTTGACGCCGCCCGCGATCAGGAAGCGCCCGGTGGGTGGAATACAGCCCGGCACCACCCCCAACGTTTGCCAATAACCCTCGGCATTGGGCGGATGTGCTGAGCCGACAAACAGCACATAGTCCTGTGGGATCGGGCGCGGGCTGTCGCTTGGCAGGGCAGGGGGGGGCCAAGAGCCGTTGGGGGCCAGCACCACCGGATGCTGTGCCGCATCACGCCAGTCTGCCAGCACGGCGGCATCAGCGGCGCAAACCGCCACCGCCAGATCGGCGCGCCGGGCCAGGCGCTGCTCAAGCGCTGTGGCTTCGGCGTGAAAGGCGGCGGGCAGCAGATCGCTTTCGATGTTTTGCGACGAATAAATCACCGCCATATGGGCAAATTCTCCGCCATCGGCCAGCAGCGGCGCGAACAGCGGATAAAGCCAAGGCTGTTCAAATTGCAGGGCATCGGGCGCCAGCGCACGGATGCGGCCAAGCGCTGCGGCCACCGCCGGATGATCGGGGTCCAGCGCCTGACAGATGTGCAGATCTTCGCGCAGGCCCGCTTGTGCAAGCGCGCTGCGGTCGGTTTCGCTCAGCGCGGTCTGCATCTCGAAGGCCGTGGCACCGGGATAGCTTGCGGCAAAGAAGATCGGCAGATTGGTGATCTGCACGCCCTGAGCGGCGGCGCATTGCATGATCGCCTCCGCGCGGCGCTGGCCACCATGCTGCGGGGTTGAGACCGGATAGCTCGACAGCGAGATGATTTTCATGGCTGGATCCCGGTTGCGGCATCAGAGGCTGGGGTATCAAAGGCTGGGGTATGAAAGGCTGGGGTACGAAAGGCTGGGGCAAGGCCTGTGCGGGAACGAGGACTGGTGCAGAACGCCAGATAATCGGCGACCAATGTGGTGCGGAAATCCTGCCAGCGGCAGGGGGTAAAGCGGGCAATCCGCGCCACGGCTTCGGCATAGGCGGCATCATCCTGCATCAGCGCCTGCGCGCGCGCGATCCAGGCCTCGCCGTCAAACAGCCCGATGGTTTCGCACACGCCTTGCCCCGCTTCGACAATCGCAGGCGCGGTGCTGGCCAGACAGGGCTTGCCATAGTTCAGGCTTTCCACCACGGGCAGGCCCCAGCCTTCGTAATGCGACGGATAAAGCGTGAAGCGGCAGGCGCGATAGAGCGTGTCCAAATCGGCATCGCTGACATCGCGCAGGATATGGATCGCCTGATGCGGCAGTTCGTGATCCTGCGCCACTTGCTCCAGCAAGGGGGCGATCGCCCAGCCGGGCTGGCCGACCCAGACCAGTGGCAAGATCTGACCGGGGTTGCGCAGGTTCAGCTCTTTCCATAGGCGATAGGCGAAATCATGGTTCTTGCGCGGCTCAAGCGTGCCGACCATCAGCACAAAGCCCCCCGGTTTCAGCCCGTAACGCGCCAGCGTCGCCGCCTGTGTCTCGGCATCGGCCTTTGGAGTGGGAATTTCCGAGCCGAGATAGACCGGCTTGACCCAATCAGGATCGGGATCGGGGTAGCCGCTTTGGCTGGCATATTCCAAGAGATCGGTCTTGGTGGTCTGCGAGATCGTCCAGATCTGATCCACCCCCCACAGCATCCAATGCAGCGCCAGCGGAAAGGTTTCCTTGGTGGTGGGTTCGGTGATGTGGCGCCATTTGATCGGGATCAGATCATAAATCAGGTAATGCAGCGTCCAGCCATGGGTCTGGCGGGCGTGATAGGCCATCTCATAGCGGTCATCCGACCAGAACCCCCCGACCGAGATATAATGCCGCACAGCGCTTGGGTCGATCAGATTGGCGCGGCTGAACAGCTGCGCGGCTGCGGCATCAAACAGGCCGTGATGCACAAGATGATTGATCTGATCCAAACGGCTGATGCCGCTGTTCAGACTGGGGCGCAGCCGTGCGGCAAAAGACAACCAGCGCCGTACGCGGCTGTACTCGCCCAAGCTGATGCGCTGCATCTGCTGCGCGAGGGCGGCGTCCTGTGCGATCCGTGCCAAGCCAATTTCGGTTTCAGGGCCGGTCGGATCGGGACCTGCTGCCGCAAGCGCGCGGATCTCGCGGAGAAAGCGCAGCTGGCGTGCCGTCGCGCGGGGGCGCGAGATCGCATCCAGCGCCCGCCCAGGTTTTGGCTGTTCCCAGGATTTGTCAAACAGCAGACTGTCCATCTCGGCGGGATCGACGCGAAAATACTGCCGCAGCGTCGGATGATAGATGGCAAAAACCACCGATGCCTGGCCTGCCCCTTGCCCCGGCAGATGATCGCGGAAGGCCCGGATCACCTCATGCTCGGTGCGCAAGATGCCCATCGCATTCCAATGGCGGAAAAAATAGCTGGTCGAGACGTCGATCAGAAGCATGAAGCTGGGTATCCTTGGGCTGGGCAGTCTGGAGGCTGGGCAATCTGGAGGCTGGGCAGTCTGGAGGTTGGGCAATCTGGCTTGGCAATATGGCAACCAATGCCGGGCGGCAGATATGACAATCCGCCCGGGGTTTCGGTGTGCGGGTATGCTCGAATAGGCGCCACCCTTATTTGCGCGCCCATCCTTACTTGCGCGCGTAGATGTCCTCGTAGCGGATGATGTCATCCTCGCCGAGATAAGACCCGGTCTGCACCTCGATCAGCACCATTGGCACTTTGCCGGGGTTTTCCATCCGGTGCACCGCCCCCAAGGGGATATAGACCGACTGATTTTCGGTCAAAAGCTGCACCTTGTCATCCACCGTCACCCGCGCGGTGCCCGCCACCACGATCCAATGTTCCGAGCGGTGGACATGGCTTTGCAACGACAGGGCCGCGCCGGGATGCACATGGATGCGCTTGACCTGAAAGCGGTCGGACAGGATCAGGGTTTCATACCAGCCCCAGGGCCGGTGATCTTTGGGGAATTGCACCGCTTGTTTGGCGCCCCGTGCCTTCAGCGTCGCGACCGCCTGTTTGACGTTCTGCGCATCCGACATATCGGCGACCATCACCGCATCGCGCATCGCTACAGCGACAATGTTCTTCAGGCCAATGCCGACCAGTTCGATGTCATCGGCCTCGGAGCGCAGCAGGGTGTTTTCGCAATCAAACGCCGTGGTATGGGCCGAGAGCGCATTGCCGGCCGCGTCTTGCGGGCTTTCCTGCCAGACCGATTCCCAGCCGCCCAAATCCGACCAATGACCCTGAAAGCGCACCACCGAGACGTTGCGGGCTTTTTCCATCACCGCATAATCGATGGAATCCTCGGGGACTTTTGCCCAAGCCTTTGGATCAATCCGGGTGAAGCCCAGATCGGACTGCGCCAGATCGAGTGCGGCTTTCGCACCGGCAAGGATTTTTGGCGCATGATCGGCGTAAGCCGCGATCAGCGTCTTGGCCTGCGCCAGAAACACCCCGGCGTTCCACAGATAGCGCGGGTCGGCAAACAGCTCGACCGCCCGCGCCGCTTTCGGCTTTTCGATGAAGCGCTCCAGATGATGCACGCCGGGATGGCTTTCAGCGCCGGATTCCAGCCAGCCATAGCCGGTCTCGGCGCGCTGCGGCTGAATGCCGAAGGTGACGATCTGACCAGATTCAGCCGCCACCCGGCCCTGTTCGACCGCCGCCCTAAACGCCGCAGGCTCGGCCACGGCGTGATCGGATGGCACCAGCAAAATCAGGCCATCGGGGTCGGAGGCTGCCACTTGCAACGCGGCCACAATCGCGGCGGGGGCGGTGTTGCGTCCTTCAGGCTCGATCATGATTCCGGCGGGGCTGATGCCACATTCTTCAAGCTGCTCGGTGACGATAAAGCGGAAATCATTGCCGGTGATGATCAACGGATCGGCAAAACCCATCCCGGTGAAACGCCGGGCCGAGGCTTGGAACAGGCTTTCCTGCCCCAGAATATCGGCGAATTGCTTGGGAAAGCTTTTGCGCGACAGCGGCCAAAGCCGGGTGCCGGAACCGCCGCACAGAAGGATGGGAGTGATCATGCAAATGTCCTGTTCGCTATACTGCCCATTATGCGGAGCCCAATGTCAGTTTGTCCAGAATGGCATAGTCGTCCTTGAAGTAATTGCGGATCGCATGCGCAATCTCGGGGGTCAGGAAGGACGCACGGTGAATGCGCGGTTGTGCGGCCAAAGCCTGCGGCAGCAGATCGGATGCCCCGGAGACCGGCACGCCTTCGCCGCTGCCGGTGACGTTGCGCGGCTGGCGCGGCAGCACGCGGCCCGAGCGGCTTTCCAGCAGATCGACGACTTGCCCGATCTCATCGAAGCGATAGATATGGTCATAATCAAGCCCCGCCAGATAGAGATGCTGCGGGCGCCAATGCGGATCAAGCGCGGCGGGGGGCAGCCGGGTTACCATATCGACAAACTGCGCAAAGCTGATGCCCCGGTGGTAATCTGGCGTGCTTTGACCCAGATGCTGGCCCTGTTCGAGATAGACCAGATCGACAATGCTGCGGGTGTGATGGATATTGGCGGCATCGCTGCGACCCAGCACGAATTTCTCGATATAGGCGCTGAGCAGCCGCTCGAACGGGTCGCGCAGCACGGCAAATTTGACATAGGCCGGATCGGCTATCATGGCGTCAACCACCTCGGGCGGATAGTCGGACAGTTGCAGACCGGTGGCCACAAGGTCGGTCGCGACATGGATATTCTCTAGAACAATCTCGCTGCACCGGATGTCAGAGATCCGCAGCATCTGGCTTTTCAGAAAGGTGCAGGCATTCTTGCCAATCGGGCAATACATCACTTTGGCCTGCGGGCTGACAAAAACCTGTGACAGCGGCCAGGCGAGCGGGGTCTTGCGACCCCAGGGTTTGCTTGCAAATTCCGGCGCGCGCGCCAGCGCATCAAACATCTGCGCGGCGCTGCTATAGAGCGGGGGGGCGCTTGCACGCGGTTCGCGATCCAGAAACAACCGGTAGGCGGCGGCCACTTCGGTGGCGGGCACCGCAGGCGGTTGGCTTTGGCCTGCGCGATATTCCTGCGTGCCCATCAGGTGATCCTGCAGCGCCTCGGGGCTGGGCAGGGTCTGAAAGGCAATCATATCGGCTTCGGAAATCTCGCGGCCCAGCATTTCGCGAAAACCGGTCTGCACCACCTCGCGGCTGAGCGACATATGCGCAAGCCAGTTGAACAAGGCGGCGTCATAATAGCGAAACTCTTCCAGATCCGCGGGCGGATTGGCCGCCAACCAGTCAGCCGCCGCGCGGTTGGCCCGCGCGCGCATCAACGGCGTCAGCTCCTGACCGGGTTGCAGCACAGCATAGGCCCATTCGGCCCAAAGCATCGGATCGGCGCGCAGATCAGCGGTATGCACCACGATCTGATCCTGCATCGCCGCGGCCTCGACCCAATTTGCGCGAAACCGGGCGTAGCGGCTGAAATCGGCGCTGGCAAACAGCCGGAACATCCCCAGGCTGTCCTCGGCCCCGCGCGCGACCGCTTCTTCATAGCGCGGGATCAGGCCCTGAATGTAATCGTCATATTCGACCAGATAGCGCCGCCCGGGCTGCGGTTTGCGCTCGGTTTTGGCAAGCGCCTGTTCGGCGTCGGGGGCGGCCTCATCCAAGGCGCGCCCCGCCTCGATGGCCTTGTCCCAGTCAGCGCCAATGCAGACCCGCAGCAGGCGGGCCAGCAAGCCGCGGCGCATAGAAGGCCAGAGGACGAGAGAGATGTCTTGCATATCAACCTGTGCGTCTGAGGTCTGTGCGCGCGCCGCAGGGGAGGCGGCGGCAGTCAAAGCGAGGGCGGGGTGATCAGACAAGATGGTCAGCCCCGCGACGCTGGCAGAACCTGGCGCAGCCGTGCGCCGTAGCGCCGTGCAATCGCTTCAGTCGAGAAATTCTGCTGGATGTTGTGCAAAGCGGCGGCGGTGCGGCGGGCGCGGTCGACCGGATCGGCATAGATCGCGCGCAACGCCTGTGCGGCCTCGTCCAGATCGGGTTCGCCCCATATCGCCCCCTCTGGCACATAAAGATAATCATCCGCGCCAAGCGGCACCTCTGTGGCGCGCACCAGCCAAGCGGTCTGCGGGGTGCAAAACTCCAGATTGCCGGAATAGCCGGTACAGACCACCGGCACTTGCAGGGTCATCGCTTCGATCATGTTAAAGCCCCAACCCTCGGATCGGTGCAGGGAAATATAGCAATCCACCGCAGCCTTCAACTGCGTCAGGGCGGCAGAGTCCAGCATTTCATTCATCACGATGATGCGCGGATCGCGCGCTACCACCGCGTTGATCCGCGCCCAAAGCCGGTTTTGCGCCGGATCTGCGATATGGTCGCGGTTTTGGGTTTTCAGGATCAGCCGGGCTTGCACCGCCTCCGCTGCACCCTCTGCCGGAAAGGCGCGTTGAAACGCCTCAATCGCGCCGACCGGGTTCTTGCGCTGTGCAAAGGAATAGCTGTCAAAGGCCATCAGGCAGACAAATTCATCGCCGCGCAGCCGCAGCCTCTGGTTCAGCGCCGCCCGCGCCGCCTGCTTATCGAGCGTTGCAGGCGGCTCGCTGCACATGCCAACATTGACCACCGGTTTGCCAGCCATAGCCGTCTGATAGGCGGTCAGGCCGTAATCGGAGGCGACCCAGATCTCATCCAGCAGATCGATGCCGAGGTGCTGGCAGTCGGCGGGTCTGTCCAGCTCCCAATAGACAAAGCCGATGTTATAGGCGCGTGAAAACACATCGGGCGCATAGGCAAAGGCCAAGGGCACGGTTTCGGCATTCAGATGGATCAGATTGATCCGCGCTGGCTTGTAATCGGCCAAGGCGCCCACGCGGGAAAAGCCTTCGGGCGCGGGGTTGTCCAGCCCAAAATTAACGCAGTTCAGCCGCAGACTGCGCGGGGTTTCCTCTTGGGGGCGGTCATCGGGTTGCGGCAAAACCACCTGGCGCAGCACTTCGGCGCACAGCCGGGTGGAATGGCCCAGACCGGAAGATTTTTCAAAGGGACCGATCAGTTGCACATCTACCAGATCGGCAGGCAGCAGATCGGGGTCCGCCGGGGCAGGCTGCATGGCGGCATGCAGCCGGTCGCCCTGCGGTGTCAGACTGAGAAAGCTGTGGCTGAACAGATCATAGCCTTGCAGGCGCAGGATCGCGGCGAAGGTTTGGGCTGAAAGATCTGCACGTCCGGCCCCGTCGCTCAGCTGCTGTACGAAGCTGGCAAGCACCGAGCCTGCGCGCGGTGTTGCATCCTGTGCCGCATCCCGCGGCTCTGCCAGCAAGCGGTTCAACCCGACGCTCGGCAGATAGCGCAACAGATCGGGCCGCTGCACCGCCATCACCATCAACACCAGATACAGCAGCTGGCGGTGCTCGGCCCGGCGTGGATCCAGAAAGTGCAGCTGCGGGTTGGCGCTGTGAAAGGCGATCATGAAGGCTGAAAGCGCAAAGGCCTGATCCTTGTGTTCAACAGGCACAGCAGCCAGCAGATCAAGGGCGGGGCGCGGCACCAGACAATCCTCGACATGCAGCGCAGGGGCCTCTTGCCAAGCCCACCAGAACAGCACCCGCAGCAGCCCTTGCGGGCTTTGCAGATCAAGGCCCGCCCATCGCGCGGGCTGTTGGAGCAACCGCCACCACATCACCCGGCTGAGCGCATGCGCCTGCCCGCCCATCAGCACAGGCGCATTGAGATAGTGGATCAAATCCCGGCTGAGCGGCACCCGCAGCCCGCCGCGCCCGGCCGAATACTGCGCAAGATACCAATGCAGAAAATGGTCGCGGTCCTCGGGATTGCCCTGAATGTCAAATGCCTGCTCTTGATGCAGGCGCAGCCGCACATAATCCAGATAGGCGGGCAAAGCCTGCGTCGCAGCGCGGAGGTTTGCGGCAGAACCGGGCTGGGGAGCAGAACGCGACTGTAGAGCAGAACGCGACTGTAGAGCAGAACTGGGCGCGAACATTTTTTGCTGAGGCCGCAAAAGCGGGGCCGTGGTTTGCCCAAGCCCCGGTGTGGCTGTTTGCTCTAACCCCATATGCAGCCGCGCCAGATCGCCAGCCAACAGTTTCCGGCAGCGCTCAAGCTGTGCGGCAGAGATCACCAACCCGCCGGAGCCGGGCTGCGGCAGGCTGTAGCGCCCGATTTCAACCGGGCTTGCGCTGAGCACCCGCACGCTGACCAGGCCGCCAGTCTGCAGGGCGGCGGCCAAGGTGGCGGGTTCCAGCCGGAAGGCAAAGCCTGCGTGACCATCCCCCAGACCTGCGGTCTGCACATCAATGCGAAAGCGATCAGCCTCTTGGGTCTGCATCAAGTCTTCGCCGACAAACAGCCCCACCCTCACCCGGCCCGCATGGTCCCGGCTGTGCACGACCCAACCGCAAAGTTCATGCCCGGTGTAGCCATCCAGATGGCCACGATACGGCCCGGTCACATGCAGCCGATGCGCCAGAGGCCCCAATCGACGGCGCAATGCTGCTGTCAGCCGCATAAAAAGCCGGGCCATCTTGCGGCGCTCAGGCCAGATCGTCGTAGTCGGATTTTGCCATCATCTGCGCCAGACCCTGGACCGAAACCGCCGCCTTCCAGCCGAGGTTCTGTTCGGCCTTGCTGGCATCCCCGATCAGCAGTTCGACCTCTGCCGGGCGGAAGAATTTTTCGCTGATCTCGACGATGCGCTTGCCGGTTTTGGCGTCTGTCGCAGTCTCGTGGATGCCTTCGCCGGAGAACACCGGATCGATCCCCAAGGCCTCAGCCGCAAAGCGGATGAAATCGCGGATCGTGGTGGTGACACCTGTCGCCAGCACGTAATCGTCAGCCACATCCTGTTGCAGCATCCGCCACATGCCATCGACATAATCGCCGGCAAAGCCCCAGTCGCGCTTGGCATCGAGATTGCCCAAAACCACCGGATCAGAGCCGCCCTTGGCCAGTTTCGCCAAAGCCAGAGTGATCTTGCGGGTCACAAATTCTTTGCCGCGCAAAGGGCTTTCGTGGTTGAACAGGATGCCCGACGAGGAATGCATCCCGAACGATTCCCGGTAATTCATCGTGATGTAATGGCCGTAGACCTTGGCGACCCCGTAAGGCGAGCGCGGGTAAAGCCGGGTGGTTTCGCGCTGCGGCACTTCCTGTACCAGCCCGAACATCTCGGAGGTTGAGGCTTGATAGAATCGGGTGTCGGGCTTCAACGTGCGCAGGGTATCGAGGATACGCACCACCGCCATGCCATCGGCATCCGCTGTATAGATCGGCAATTCCCACGAAGTGCCAACAAAGCTTTGCGCCGCTAGGTTGTAAAACTCATCCACCGGATAGTCGCGGATGGTGCGGAAGATGTTGTTCATCTCGGTGAGATCAAACTCGTGCAGATGCACGTCTTTTGCCACGCCCAGTTTTTCCAGCCGCACGGTTTCGGGTTGCGAGATCCGGCGCACACCGCCGTGCACTTCATAACCCTTGTCCAAAAGCAGTTTCGCCAGGTAAGCGCCGTCTTGACCGGTGATTCCCGTGATAAAAGCTTTTTTCATATACGTGCCTCGGTTGCTGACAATGAATCGCAGCCCAAAACCCCTCGCCGCAATGCAGAAAGAACAGAGCCTTTGTTCTTCTGTTACCCTTGCCCCGAACAGGCTGCAATCAATTTTTACCGGCAATGCCCGCACCCACATCCAGCAGCGGGGTCTCGCTGATCCTATCGGCTTTGGGCGTTTCACATATCCTTGCAGTGGAGTTAGCTTTGACCCAAAGTCACCCCCCCGCTTCAATTCAGCCCCAAAGCATGAAAGGCTGGGCCAAGGCCGGATTCTGAGGGGTGAACACAGTATGGACGCGGAAATCCGCATTGATCATCCCGATCTGGCCTATCTTGGCCTGACCGTCGCCATTCATGACCCCGAGGTGGATCGCCCGGTTTCCAGCAGCATCGCGCGGATCAAGCTGTGGGAGGGGTTTTTGACCAGGCAACTCTTGACACTGATCAGTGACCCTGCGTTCAACGCGTTCTACGATCTGGGCGCCAATATCGGCTGGCATAGTCTGGTGCTGGCCGCCCATCTGCGCGCGCAAAACCTGCAGGGTTCAGTGGTCGCGGTGGAACCTGCGCGAAGCAATCAGGCGCGACTGCAGCGCTCCTTGGTGTTGAACGGGCTGGAAGGCCGGGTGCAACTGGTCGCAGGCGCTGTCGGCGATCACAACGGTCAGGCCCGGCTGGATCATGATCCGGCCAGTGCCGGCAATCATCATCTGATTGGTTTCAGCTGGCCCAGCGACAGTTACACCACCAGCGAGGACGTGCCTATCCACCGGCTGGAAGATCTGGTGCGCGCGCAGGGCTGGCCTTTGCCCAAGCTGATGAAGATGGATGTGCAGGGCCATGAATTGCAGGCCTTGGCCGGGTTTGGCACCATGCTAGCAGATCAATCCGACTGGATTCTGGCGATTGAATTCGTGCCTGATTTCTGGAGCCTTGAAGAGCTGATCGCGCTGATCGGCCCTGATGCGGTCTATCAGCTGGATGAGCAAAGTCTGGCGGTGGTGCCGACTTCCCCCGAGCGGTTGCGCGCGCTGGGGTCCGACTGGCCGCGGCGTTACTATGATCTGATCGTCAGCAAAGGCCCGAAAGCCCGCGCCGCCATCATGGCCCTGCCCGCGCATTGCGACACAATGCAGATGCGCTTTATCGCGGCATCGGGCGGGGGTTTTGGCGGGCTGATGGAATCCGGTGCCCGCTGGGTCGGGCCAGAGGCCGATTGCGTGCTTGAACCGCTACACCCCGATCAACCCGCACAGCAGGTCGAGATCAGCGGCCAGATCCTGCGCAAGCTGTGGGACGGCGTGATCGTGCTGACGCTGCAGGATGGCGCAAGCCAGCAGCAGCGCCATATCCTCAAACCGCAAACCCCGTTCACCCTGCGTTGCACCTTGGGCCCTGTCCCGGTGCGGCTGCATTTTGCGCTGCGCGAAAAGCCCGGGGGCGTGCGCCGTCATCCGCAACACGCTTTCCAGCTATCGCACCTGCAGCTGCGGGCAGCCGAAAGCTTGTCTTCTGAGGCGTCCTGACGCAGCCTGCCGCCACCCAATTTTCCGCGAACAGATACGGATCCGATGCGCTATTACATGATCAACACCATCCGCGCGGGCACGCTGTTGCGCTGGTTACAATTCGACAAGCGCCGTCCCTGGCTGGATCTGGAAAACCCCGACTGCACCCTCATGCTGCAACTGGTCGGTGAGGCGGTGGCCAGCGCCACCCTGCATTTGCGCGACCGTGAGGGCCGCAGCCTGCCCTATGATCTGCTACCCGACCCGCAGGTACCGCCGGGCTTGCCGGATTTTGCCCAAATCCCCGCACCGCGCCGCAAACTTTTGTGCCTGCGCTTCCGCTTTCCAGGGGCCGAGCCGCTTTATCTTTATGATGCCCGCGATGGCGCTTTGTTGCTGACCCTAGATCCTGTGATCCGCTACCCGGCGTTCCTGTTTGGCCTGCTACAAGAATGTCAGGCACGGTTTTGCCCGGAAGGGTTCGAGAATTTCGTCGAGACCGGCACGCTGATGGCGCATACCACGCTGCACGCAAGCTATTGGTTTCCAAAGGTCTGGACCATCGAGCTGTCCGCCGACCTGCACGCCCAAGCGCAACTCTCGCTGGCCACACGCCCCAATGTCCGCTGCCTTTTGGGCAATTCCGGTGACGTTCTACCCGATCTCGCCGCAGGCCTGTCCGGCCCCAGCTTTTTCTTTCTGGATGCACATTGGAGCGGCGACGAATCCACCGACTGGGATGCCTCGCGGTTCTCGGGCTATCCGGTCGCCACCGCCCGCATTGCCGATCCCCAACTGTCCGAGGTCGACAGGCAGGTGCCGCTGATGGCGGAACTGACCGCATTGGCCAAGCGGCATTCCGGCAAGGCCGTGGTGCTGATTGATGATTGGGGCAGCATCGGGCGGCGTGATTTTGGCTTTGCCGGTGAAGATTGGGGCAGTTTGGACGCCGAAGCGATCCGCACCTGGATCGCGGGCCATCCGCGCACGCAGTTTCATTTCCGCGCCGATCACCACCGCTACCTGTGGGCAATGGCTTGAGATCGCAGGCGGGTGCGTGAACAGGGCCTGCACCACTGGTTGCACCACTGCGGGGCGCTGCCTATACTCTGCTCTCCAGAAAGACCCACATTACCTCGGTTTACCGCTGGGAACGGGTGGCAAGAGGCAAGATCACCGCATGAAGTGTTTTATTGTAAGCAACTGTACGCATTCCCCGATCAAGGAATATCTGTTGGCCACGGGCCTGTTTTCAAAGCTGGATTCCTGCGCGATTTTCACCATTAAACCCGACGATCTTGAGGCAAAATATGCCGAGATCCGCGCGGGCTATGATCTGGTGTTCTCAGCGGTGCTTTATGGCGACAAATGGGGCCCGTTTGAACATGCCGCCCTGAAAGCCGATCTCGGTGATCGCGCCATTCTGTTTGATGCGCCATTCTTTGAAGGCCTGCACCCCGACCTGATCCATGTCTCGCAAAACGACGAACGCTTCAAATCGCCGATCGGTGATTACCACAGCGGGCTGATCTTCTGGGGCTATATGACCGGGCGCAAAATCTCCGATCTGGTCAATATGTATGAGGCCGGAGAGATGCCAGAATTCTTCAATGCCAAGACCATCTGGGACCGTGCCGTGCATGTGCTGACCGAACGTGAGGCGC
The DNA here is from genome assembly GCA_046590425.1 of Cypionkella sp. Lineage (GTDB taxonomy): Bacteria > Pseudomonadota > Alphaproteobacteria > Rhodobacterales > Rhodobacteraceae > Cypionkella. The sequence goes on from JBKJTI010000229.1 coordinate 40,439, forward strand.
TTGCCGATGTCCGCATCGCCGCCGATATTGCCGATCTATGCCGCCAAAAGCCCGCGATGCTGACTTTCAACCATCCGACGATGGATGTGGTGGCAGCCTTGTGTGACGGCTTCACCAAACTCACCTTCGGGCCGCGCAATCTGCCGGTGATGATGACTGGCAATATCCACAATGTCCTGCTGTCGGATGTGATCATCCCGGTCAGCCCGGCCGCGATCAAGGCGCAGGATCTGCCCTATCAGACCACAACCTTGTATAAATTCGGCCTCGCCGCCCCCAACCATGAAAAAGGCTATCTGGCCTTTGACCGTTTTGCCCGGATGAGTTACGCCCGCTACGGCTGTGTGGATCGTGCGACCTTGCGCGCTACGACTCCCGGCAGATCGACGGCAGCCCTTATGAAGGCGATTGAAACCCCGCAGGAAGCAGCATGATTATCAACAACCAATACCAATTCATCTATATCCATGTGCCCAAGACCGCAGGCACTGCGGTGTCGACCTATTTGCAGCAATATGCTGGCCCCGCAGATATTGATCTGGGCGGTGCGGTGATCAAGCACAAAGACCACGACAAACACGAGATTGCAGTGTCGCTGAACCAGTTGTGGAACAAGCAATGGGGCATCGAAAAGCACTCACGCACCGCAGTGGCCCGCGCCAAAATCGGCCCGGCGATCTGGGCACGCTCGTTCAAATTCGCCTTCGTGCGCAGCCCGTTCTCGCGCACCTATTCCGGCTTTCGTTTTGCACAGCGCAACCATTCGCTGAATGGCGCTCTAGACAACATGAGCTTTGCCGATTTCCTACGGTCGGACATTTTCACCACTCTGCGCATCCTGCCGATCCAGTCGCAGGCGGCGTTTCTGGAGCCTATCAAGCAGATCGACTTCATCGGCCGCTTTGAAAATCTGAACGAAGATCTGGCACTAGTCTCGTCGATCATCGAGCGCAAGCGCGTTGCGGTGCCGATGATCGAGATGCTGAACAAAAGTGCCGAGCCCGATGAATGGCGATCAATGACCGAAGACGATATGGACATCATCCGCACCGTGCTGGCCGCCGATTTTGACACTTTGGGGTATTCGAAAAAAGACGGCTCGATTTTACCGGGTGTCTGATGGCTTTTG
>JBKJTI010000150.1:0-11269 GCA_046590425.1 Cypionkella sp.
CATAAACGCGCCCGATTCCAAACCCTTGGCAGACATCACGCCTCCACCCCGCACACCGGGAACAGCTAGACTATAGGCACAGCCGCCGCGTCGTGCCAGAGGGCAAAGACGGGGAATTATCAGCCTCAGGCACCGCGTTTAGGCCGCCCGCCCGCTGGTTTTGGTCCCGCAGGCCCGCCCCGCGTGGGAGTCGCCCGCTTCACCGGGGGCTTCGCAGGCCGCAAAGCCCCGCCTTCGGCCTTCTTCGCCGCTGTCCCAAACGTACGCGGCTTATCAGCCGATCCCTCGGCTTTCTTCGCTGCCGTGCCAAAGACCCGCGGTTTGGTCGCCTCACCCCAAGCCTCCGACAACTGCTTCAAGCCTTCGCCCGATTTCAACCGCCGACCCGAACTTGCGCCCTCGGCCTTGCCCGTGGTGGTGCGTGAAGCCCCGGCGCGTGGTGCCCGCGTCCGCTTCGGCGCATCCTCATCCACCGTAGCACCTTGGCCCAATTGGTCGCGCAAAACCTTGCCCTTGACCTCTTCAACCTCACCCGATTGCAAATCATTCAACCGGAACGGCCCGTAACTCACCCGGATCAGCCGATTCACCGTCAGATTGATCGCCGCCATCGCCCGGCGGATTTCCCGGTTCTTGCCCTCGCGCAGACCCACGGTCAGCCAGGCATTTGCGCCCTGAATCCGGTCGATCACCACGATCATCGGCTGAAACCGCTCGCCCTCAACCACAATCCCTTTGCGCAATGGCTCCAGATCCGGGTCCACCGGATTGCCATTCACCCGCACGCGATACTTCCGCAGCCATCCGGTCGAGGGCAATTCCAACCGCCGCTTCAACGCCCCGTCATTGGTCAGCAGCAACAAGCCTTCCGAGTTCAAATCGAGCCGCCCCACCGACATCACCCGCGGCAATTCGGCAGGCAGATTGTCAAACACCGTCTCGCGGCCCTTCTCGTCTGACTCGGACGTGACCAGCCCCTCAGGCTTGTAATACAGCCACAACCGCGCCTGCTCCGGCTCGCCGACCACCACGCCGCGCACCACGATCTTATCCTTCGAGGTCACGTTCAAAGCAGGCGAGGTGATCACCTTGCCATTGACCGAAACCTCGCCCAATTCAATCATCCGCTCGGCTTCGCGGCGTGATGCCACCCCGGCCCGAGACAAAACCTTGGCAATCCGGTCGCCTTCGGGCGTCCCCGCCGCAGGTTTGGCCGCGACAGCCGACTTCCGCTCTACCGCCTTGCCTTCAACCCTTGGTCCCTCAACCTTGGGGCCAGCAATTCTGGAAATTTTCGGGGGATTTGTATTCTCGGCCATAGTCTCTTATCCTTCATGGGGCTCAGCGCGCGACATGCGGGCGATGTCACCAAACTATTCTCTCAACCGCCAAGGGGCAAGCGCCAAGGGGTAATCGGGTGTTCAAAACCTTCATGGACGCCGCCTTGGACCAGGCCCGCATGGCAGCACAACGCGGTGAAGTCCCCATCGGTGCCATCGTCGTAAAAGACGGCCACATCATCGCCGCCGCCGGAAACCGCACCCGCGAGTTAAACGACCCCACCGCCCATGCCGAAGTCCTCGCCATCCGCGCAGCCTGCCACCTTGCAAACTCCGAGCGCCTCCCCGGCTACGACCTCTACGTCACGCTAGAACCCTGCCCGATCTGCGCAGGCACCATCAGCGCCGCGCGCATCGCACGCCTGTATTACGGCGCGGCCGATCCCAAATCCGGCGGCACCGTCCACGGGGCACGCGTGTTCAGCCACCCGCAATGCCACCACGTCCCCGAAATCTACGATGGCATCAGTGCCGCCGAATCCGAAGCCCTGCTGAAAACCTTCTTCGCCGCTCGCCGCTAATTTCTAAAATTTATCGAAAATTGTCATCCTCTGTGCTCAAATATCCCACAGGGGTCCGGGGTGTGAAACCCCCGGGGGGGCGCCACAAGCAACCTCTGTGACGCCGCGGCCACAACCGCCCGCTCAAACACGCCCGCGTGATCATCGCGTTTTGAAATCGCACGCACCCGTGCCATAAACTGCGAACCACGCACAGTTAAGGGAGGCGTCACATGTTGAATTTCACAAACACCGCCGCCGCTTCGGCTGCTGCATGGCGACGCGCTGGCGGATCATTTTATCGCGGCTAACGCCCGCTAAAGCCAACTCCCCGCGCTTCAGGCCAAGGCCTGACCCACGCCCAACCTCACACGGCCCAATCCAACCCGGCTTTTCCATGCCGTGCGTTTGGGCCCGAAATCTGACCTCAAACATAGGACCAGACCGCGCTGCGGCTGGTGATGTGCCAAAATGAATGCCTCGCCGAACATCGGACGGGCCGCTCTGCTGCCCGCTGTGCAAGACCTGATCGCCGAGCATGGCCCGTGGCCGACGCTGCTTGCGCTGCTGAAAGCCCTGCGGCAACGGCCAGCCAAACCGCCGCCAGCGGCCCTGCTGTCGAGCCATCTGCGGCGCGACATCGGCCTGTCCGATCTGCCGCCGCCACGCCCATCGCTGCCGCGCTAAGCCGCAGCGCTACTCACCGGTGCGCCCCAATTCATCGGGGCGCGCCAATTCAAAAGGTGCTGTCACCACCGCGTAATCCATGTAGCCCAACCGCGCCGCAGGCCTGACCCGCGCCAGATCAAAACGCCCCGCCCGCAGATATTCCTCGCGGATATGCACCCCCACGACCTCACCCACCGCCATCCAGTTCTCGCCCGCCAGTTCCAGCAGATGCACCAAACGACACTCCAACGTCGCCGGAGCCTGCGCCACCCGCGGGCAATCAATCGTCACACACTCGGCTTTCTCGACCCCCGCCAGCGCAAACTCATCCACCCCGCGCGCGACACTTTCCGAACTGGCGTTCATCTGACCCATCAGGTGTTCCGCCACCACATTCACAGCAAATACCCCGGTCTCGCGCAGGTTGCTGATCGAATCCTTCAAGCCCCCGGCAAACATCACCTGCATCGGCGCATCATTCACCGCATTGAAAAACGAATAGGGTGCCAAGTTATCCCCCAAACCGCCGCGCGTCGAAATCCAGCCAATCGGGCGCGGTGCCACAATCGCCTTGAACGGATTGTGCGGCAGCCCGCCATTTCGCAGGCCCGCTTTCGGCTCATAAAACATCCACATCCCCTTCAGATTTGATCCTGCCCCGAACGCATGTTACCCGCGTTTCCAGATGATTCTGGAAGGGCCGCCCGTGTATCAGCTTGAAGAAGAAATCGAGGATGATTGGTGGGAAGTCGAGGCGCTATATGATCTGTGCTTCTCCCCCGGCCGCACCGCTTTGTCTTCCTACCGCCTGCGCGACGGGGTGCCCACCGTGGCGGCACTCTGCCTGACCCTGCGCGATGCCGACGGCACTTTGGCCGCCGCCATCCGCTATTGGCCTGCCGAAATCGACGAAGGCGATGACGAAGACGGCGAAGATGTGCTGCTTTTGGGTCCCATCGCCGTGCATCCCACCCGCCAAAGCGAAGGCCTCGGCGGGTTGTTGATCAACGAAAGCCTCGTCGAAGCCCGCCGCTTGGGGTGGGAGCGGGTGCTGCTGGTCGGCGACGCTCCCTATTACTCCCGCTTCGGGTTCAAAAAGCTTGACGGCGTGGTGATGCCGCCGCCGACAAACCCTGACCGTGTGCTGGGGTTAGAGCTGAAAAAGGGCGCGTGGGCTGGCATCAAGGGCCATGTCATCAAAGCCAGTGGCGCGACCCTGCCGCAAGCCTGATCAGCGCTCTTGCCGAAGCACCACAAACCCCCCACATTGGCGGCATGAGCCAACTTCCCGCCCTGCGCCCCCCCGCTGCCGACCCCGAGATCGCCGAGCTGGCCCGCGCCTACAAGCGCGCCAATGGCCCGCTGATGACTCTGGTGAACAAACTTGGCGGCAGCTTGGAAAAACAAGCCGCGCTGATCCCCGAGGCTTTGCGGAGCCAGATCGAGCAAGTGGTGATCCGCGCCCTGACCGCCGCCCACGGCCTCGCTGGTCTCGCCGAGCAAGGCCCGAAGATGGGCGGCAGAGCCTCCACCTTCGCCGCGATGGCGACCGGAGCCGCTGGCGGGGCAGGCGGCCTGCTCACCTCTCTCGCCGAACTGCCCGTCACCATCACCCTGATGCTGCACACCATCCGGGCCGAGGCGATCCGTGCCGGATTTGACCCCTCCGAACCCGGCATCCGCGCCGCTTGTCTTGAGGTCTTCGCCGCAGGCACGCCGCTGCAAGGCGACGACGGCGTCAACGCCGCGTTTCTGTCCGCCCGGATGACCCTGACCGGCCCCGCGATTCAGAAACTGATCGCCACCGTCGCCCCCCGGCTTGCCGCCACTATGGGCCAAAAACTCGCCGCCCAAGCCGTGCCCGTGCTGGGAGCGGTGTCTGGTGCTGCCCTCAACGCCGCCTTCCTCAACTACTACCGCGAAATGGCCCGCATCCGCTTCGCGCTGATGCGTCTGGCGGAAACCCAAGGTGGTGAAGCCGTCGTCGCCGCCTTCGCCAAAGCCATCCTACCACCGAAGATCACCAAAGCCTGACTTAAAGGAGTCGGACATGGATACATTCCCCGGCGGCTGCCTCTGCGGCCAGTTGCGCATCACCGCCACAGGCCAGCCCTACCGCGCAGGCCTGTGCCATTGCCTCGACTGCCGCAAACACCACGGCGCTCTGTTCCACGCCTCCGCGATCTTCCCCGACACCGCCGTCACCATCACAGGCGAGTCCCGCGCCTACAAGGACCGCAACTTCTGCCCCACCTGCGGCTCCCCCGTGTTTGCCCGCAGGGGCGATGAGGTTCAAGTCTATCTCGGCACGCTGGATGCCCCGAACCAATTCACCCCAACGTATGAACTCTGGACCCTCCGCCGCGAGACATGGCTGCCAGAATTCCCGCTCAGACACTACGAACGGGATCGCACTCCCACTGGCCGCACCGAGGATTAAGCCGCACCCTCTCAAGCAAAGCCCCCGCCCGGACTCAAGGCGCGCATGCGCCGCCGGGCAGCGCCTGACCGCCCCCTCGGGCGGGCGCTTCTGCGCTGTCTCGCTTAGAACTTCTGGGGGATTGCCTGACCCATAAACCGCCTAGAACCAGCGTTGCAGCGCCCACCCGGCGATCAGGCGCAGCCCTTTGTGGTGTGGGGTTACGGCTATGTTGTTCCTGTGGCGGAAGTCCACACGACGGGGATGGGATGAATATCTTCAGCAAACCAGATGTCACTTTTTTTGATGGGCTTCGCGATCCAAATGAAGTTTTGATAAATCCATGTGCTCGACAGCGTGTAAGGCTTGCCTTCAAAATTCGACGCTATTGGCAGAGTGTTTGGACCTGCTCCCCAACTTCTACCTTCAAAAGATATGAGTTTCATTTGCTCGTCGCCGTCGAAAAGACAAGCCATAGCAAATTGGTATCCCCGTGGACCTGAGTCATTGGTTTGGAAACGAAAAACTACGCCATAGTAGAAACACCTATCTCGCCGACCTTCCAGGCGCTTCCAAGCTATTTCTTTCATTGTATTCTTCACCAACTCACTTCACTCGCCCACGCTCGCCAGATACTCCATCAACGCAGGCCTAATCGTCTCGGCCCCATCACTGCGCGCCCGGTCAATCACCGCCCGCGCCTCGCTCAAATCCACCCGTCGCAGCAGCGCCTTTACCGGGCCAATCGAGGCCGGACGCATCGACAGGTTGCGCAACCCAATCGCGGCAAAGGCCACCGCCTCCACCGGACGCCCGGCATCCTCGCCGCAGAACGACAGCTTGGTCCCCGCCTTCGCACAGCGCGCGATCACCACTTCAAGGAACGTCAGGAACGACGCGTTCAGCGAATCATAGCGTTTGCGCACCCGTTCATTCTCGCGATCCGCCGCGAAGAAAAACTGTTTCAGATCATTGCCGCCGATCGAGATGAAATCCGCCATCTCAAAAAACGCAACCGGCGCATAGGCGAGGCTTGGCGTCTCCAGCATCGCGCCAATTTCCAGCGCGGCAGGCACCGCATGGCCCAAAGATTTCTCGCGGTGCAATTCGCGCAACACATGCGCGCGGGCTTCAAGGAATTCGCCATGCTCCGACACGAACGGAAACATCACCGCCAAAGGTCGTCCCGCCGTCGCCCGAATCAGCGCCTGTAACTGCATCCGCAGCACACCCGGCTTGTCCAAGCCCACTCGGATGGCCCGCCAGCCCATCGCCGGGTTCGGCTCATCTTGCGGTTTCATATAGGGCAGCACCTTGTCCGAGCCGATGTCCAGCGTGCGAAACACCACCGGCAGCCCCTTGGCCGCTTCCAAAACCCGCGCGTAAAGTGCCGCCAACTCATCGCGCCGCGGCATGTAATTCCGCACCAGAAACTGCAATTCGGTGCGGAACAACCCGACGCCTTCGGCACCCGAGCCCACCAAAGACGGCAAATCCGCCATCAGCCCCGCGTTCATATGCAAGGCAATCGTCACGCCATCCCGCGTCACCGCAGGCAGATCGCGCAGTGACGCATAACGCTCCTGCGCCTTGGCCTGCATCGCCATCGTGCCGCGGAACGAGCGTGCCACCGCATCTTCAGGGCGCAAATGCACGATGCCCTGATCGCCATCGACCAGAATTGCATCGCCGTTCAGCGCCTCATTGGTGATGCGTTCGGCATGGATCACCATGGGGATCATCAGCGCCCGCGCCACAATCGCCGCATGCGATCCGACCGAACCTTCCTCCAGCACAACGCCCTTCAGCTTGCGGCCATATTCCAACAGTTCCGCAGGCCCGATGTTGCGCGCGATCAGCACCGGATTTTCCGGCATCTCGGCGCCAGTGTCCTTGCCCTGCCCGGTCAGGATACGCAGCAAACGGTTCGACAGATCATCCAGATCATGCAGCCGCTCTCGCAGGTAGGCGTCCGGCACTTGGCTAAGCCGTGCCCGCGTCGCCGATTGCTCTTTCTCGACCGCCGCTTCGGCAGACAGGCCCGAGGAAATATCCTCCTCCATCCGGCGCAACCATCCGCGCGAATGCGCGAACATCCGGTAGGCCTCCAGCACCGCCTTTTGATCCTTGTCCAGACTTTCCGCTGACAATAGATCATCCACCGACACCCGCAGCACCCCCACCGCCTCACGGATGCGATCAATCTCGGTCAAGGGATCATCGGCGACCGGATTGGTCACCACGACGCGCGGCTCATGCAGCCAGACCCGCCCCTCTGACGCACCCTCTTGCCCGCTGGTCCCCCGGAACAGCACCGGTTGCTTGTGCAACCGCCCCATCCCGCCGCCGCCTTCTCCCGAAAAGGCCCCAAGTTCAGTCATCTCGGCCAGCACCATAGCGACGACTTCCAGCGCGTAAATCTCATCCTCGGAATAGGCCCGCGCCTGTTTCGATTGCACCACCAGCACCCCCAGCTTTTCGCCCACCCGCTGAATCGGTACGCCAAGGAAAGCAGAATACAGCTCCTCCCCGGTTTCCGGCATAAACCGAAAGCCTTTTTCAGAAGGCGCATCGGCGGTGTTCACCGGCAACCCCGTCCGCGCCACCCGGCCCACCAGACCCTCGCCCAGCTTCATCCGGGTCTTATGCACAGCCGCCTTGCGCAGACCTTCCGTTGCACACAATTCCAGCGTCTCCGGGTCGCGGAACAGATAGATCGAGCACACTTCGGTGCCAATCGAATCCGCGATCAGGTGGGTGATCTGGTCAAGCCGTTCCTGGCCCTTCGCCTTGGTGCCCAGCACATCGCGCAGGCGGCGGAGAAGTTTACGACTGTCACTGTCACTGCGCTCTGCGGGCATAGCTAAATCCGATCACATCCAATCTGCTCTCTATAGGCGAGTTATGTGACAAAAGTCAGGGGGCAAACCGCTATCTGTCGCGAGTTTATCACCGACTTGCGCAAAAACCGCCCGAAATCCCGGCAATCGCGGCAGAAACGCGCGCAACCGGGGCTGCCCTCACGGCCATGTGACAACTGGTGATCGTCCTCGGCGCCGGATCGCCGCCCCCGCCCCTCGACACCACAGCCCTCGCATGGCAGGTAAACCCAATGTCGTTGCTGATCCGCCTTTTCCTGCTGCTGACCGTATTGGCGCTGCTGCCCCTGGGCGGATTTGCCGCCAAGTTTGGCATGGCCTCGCACGCCAGCGCTGTGATCAGCGCGCAGCTTGACGAGACCGCTGTGGCACCCGCTCCGACCAGCAAGACCTTCGCCTCGACCCTTAAACGCTGCAAAGGTCCGGCCTTGCCCGGATCGCCCTGCAACCCGGCGCTGGCGCTCTGGCCAACCGAGATGACATTCGCTTTCCATGCCACGGCGACCAAAGTTCACCCCACCGCATTGCCGGCAAAAATCGGTCTCAGACCCACGCTGCCCCTCGGCCCCCCCAGGCTGGCCTGAACGCCACCGCCGCCTGTCCGCGGCCCCGTTCTGCACAAACTCCAGCCGATAAGGATACCCCATGCTCACCCGACGCGCCTTCATGGCCGCGGCTTCCGCCGCATCGCTCTCCGCCTGCACCGCCAAACCGCCCGAAGCGGCCCCGCCTCCAGCACCGCCACCTATGCCCGACCGCTACGGCGCGATCTATACCGAGCCGCACCCGGTTCCCGCCGTACCTGATGGCGTGGTTGATGAAAAACTCTGGCGGCAAGAGGTCGACAACCCGTTCCCCGCCGAGGCCCCCGGCACCATCATCGTCGATCCCGACGCCGCCTTCCTGCATCTTGTCACCGAACCGGGCCGTGCTTTACGTTACGGCGTCAGCGTCGGGGCGGCGGGTTACGGTTGGAACGGCACCGCGAAAATGCAGTTCCGCCGCAAATGGCCGGTCTGGAAAGCCCCGGATTCGATGATTGAACGCCGCCCCGAACTTGCGCCCTATTCGGTCGCAAACGGCGGCATGCCCGGTGGCCCCGGCAACCCGCTTGGGGCACGTGCGCTTTATCTATTTCAGAACGGAGAAGACACGCTCTACCGGATCCACGGCGCCTGCGAGCCGAAATATCTTGGCAAATCCGTGTCGTCCGGCTGCATCCGTATGCTCGACCCAGACGCGATTGACCTGCACGACCGCGTGCAGGATGGCTGCAAGGTTGTGGTTCTGGCCTCGCTGGGGCAATCGACGTTTGAGGTGCCGTACTAACGCCACATGCACTTTTGCGCAAACACCATGCAGAGCTTGCGGTCGCGACAGCCGAGCGCCCGCAAGTTCTGACCCGCCCGCAAGCCTTTGCAGCTTTTAGCAGCAGGGCAGGGCGCACGGCCTTGCGACACGCAAGTGTGCTTGTTCGCCTGCGCACGCCGCCTTGCCCGAACCCCCACACTCTGCCACCCTGCCAATATGAACGACGCCCTCAACCTCGCAGGTCGCATCCTGATCGCGCTATTGTTCCTTGGCGGTGCGGCCCAGAAACTCGGCGACCCCACCCCCGTCTCGCAAATGATCGCCTCTAGCGGCCTGCCGATATGGCTGGTCTGGCCGATAGCCGCCTTCAACCTGATCGCTGCCGTCGGTCTGATCTTTGGCCCCAACGTCCGCGCTTGGGCGGTTATCCTCGCCGCCTATTGCATCGTCACCAGCTACTTCCACTACCAACTCCGCGCCGATCCATGGCAAATCACCATCATGGTGAAAAACTGGTCCATCGCGGGCGGGTTGTTGATCTTGGCGGCACAGGGGCCGGGGCGCTATATCTGGCGGGGCAGGGGGTAACGATCCGTTGTTGCCCGCCCGCTACCGCCCGACCTCTGCCATCAACCCCAGCCAGTCCGTCAGCAAGGCCGCACGCGTCAGATTACCCGGCGAGCCTTCGCGGCGTTCCCGCGCCTGCGTAAGGCGCACAAACACCAGCCACTCGCCTCTGCGCTCTGCCCAGCCGACAAACCAGCCCCAGCCGCGCGCATAGTCGAAACTGCGATCCGCATGGCGCGGATAGGCAGTCCCCGTCTTGCCGCACACCGTCCAACTCTCAACCGGGGCACATTCCACGATCCCCCGCGCCTGCGCTATCGCAGCAGAACTGGCAGGCAAATCATTCGTCACCAGCGCGCGCAGAAAAGCCGCCTGCTCTTGCGGGGAAATCAGCAACGACGATGCGATCCAAGCCCGCTCCAGCCCGTTATCCTCCCCGGCATCGCCTGAGAAATCCGCATTGCCATAGCCAAACGCCTGCGCGTACCGCGCCAAAGCCTCGGCCCCCAAGGTCCGGGTGATCCGCTGCGAATACCACACCACCGAATAGCGCATCCAATCGGTTGGGTTGGTGTCGCGAGTCCAGTTCGCCCCGCCCCATTTCGGATCGTCTTGCTGATAGGCCAGCAGGGGCTGCGTCCCGTCCAGCAGAAACCCGGTGTCATAGCCCATCACCGCCAAGGCAATCTTGAAGGTCGAAGCAGGCGTCACCCGCGTTTCGCAAGCGCCCGCCTCGTGCAGAACCACGCCCGCGTCAGCGGTCAAAACCAGCGTGCAAACGGTCTCAGGCGCGGCCACCGCCATGGAAGGCACGGAGATCAGTAGCCCCAAACCCAGCCCAATCCCGGCTAACACATGCCGCAAAACCGCCGCCTTCCTCTTCGCCGCATTGCTTGCCAAACTGTTAACGCCAAATATCAACGGATTGATAACAAACAAAACTTCATTCGGTCCCAACTCGAGACCACATAGAAAAACGCCGGGCAGCCAAGCCACCCGGCGTCCATTCCTCAACCCAAAAGACCCTCTCAGGCCTTCTCAAGCTCAAAAGCATCATGCAACGCCTGCACCGCCAGCTCCATATATTTCCGGTCGATCAGAACCGAGATCTTGATCTCCGAGGTCGCGATCACCTTGATATTCACGTTCTCTTTCGAGAGCGACTTGAACATCGTCGCGGCCACCCCGGCATGAGACCTCATCCCGATCCCTACCACGGAAATCTTGGCAACATCGCTGTCCACCACGATGCCATCATAAGTGATCGTCCCGGCAGCCACCGCATCCTCCATCGCCTTCTGAGCGCGCGCCACCTGATTGGTCGGGCAAGAGAACGTCATATCGGTGGTCGCGCCCTTGACGCTGCCAACCTCAACTTCCGAGATGTTCTGCACGATCATATCGACGTTGACGCCGGCCTCTGCCAACGGCCCAAAGATCGCCGCTGCGATGCCGGGCCGATCCTCGACCCGCACCAGCGTCACCTTGGCTTCATCGCGCGAATAGGCCACGCCCGACACAACTTTCGATTCCATAATCTCATCCTCGTCGCAGACCAGCGTTCCAGAGTTCTCATCGGTATCC
>JBKJTI010000339.1:0-10123 GCA_046590425.1 Cypionkella sp.
CAACGCCGCCAGCGAAAGCGGTGGTAGCAGCAACCGACAAAGCGGCAGCGAGAGCGATTTTTTTCATGTCTATCTCCAGTTTTCTGCATACCGCCAAATTCGCAGAGGCGACGGCACACACCCAAGAATATTCCTCGTATCTACTCTCTACCCTGTCCGCGCGCGAAAATGCAACGATCTGTCAAAACCCGATGCTAAAGCGTGTGGCCGTGTCGTCAATTTAGCAACACCTTTGAGGCAGCTGCGCGACTGCACATGCGGTGCAGAAAAAACTGTGGATTCAACATGAACGAAAGCCGCCGCGCTGGCGCGCAGGCCAGTGCTGGCGGCTTGAAACCAACCGGGTGATGTTAAAGCAACAGAACCTGCGTCCCGACTTTCACCAGCGAGTACAGCTCCAGAATGTGCTCGTTGTACAGACCAACGCAGCCGCTGGACGACCTGCGCCCGATCTTGCGGGTGTCATGGGTGCCGTGGATGCGGTAGGCGGGCCAGCCAAGATACAAGGCACGCACGCCAAGTGGGTTGTCCGGCGAGCCGCCCTCGATCACTTTCGGCCAATCGGGATGTGCTGCCAACATCGACTGAGTCGGAATCCAGCGTGGATTCTCAACCTTTTGAATGACATCCGTGCGTCCGCGCCGTGTCAGCTCATCATTCAGCGGCACCGAGGTCGGGTAAAGCTTGTAGACGCTCTGATCTTCGGACCAGTAATGCAGCGCGCGCGAGTTCAAATCAGCCAAGATCACGCCATTGCGGGTGTTATCGAAGTGGTCGCGCCAATCCAACATGCGAAACGCCGAGATATTGTTGCGGATAGGGCCCGCCAGGGGTGTGTCTGGTTCGGTGGAATTGGCCAGTTGTGCGGCCGCGGGCAGCGCGGCGGCTGACATCACCGCAGCAGCGCTGCCCATAAACAGGCGACGGTTCAGCGTGTTGGGGCGTTCGGCGGTCATGCGCTCTTCTCCATTAGTCATCTGCTCGGGGATCTGAAAATTGGTCTGCTTTGAGCGGCTTTTACTGCTTTGCAACCTGCGCCGCAAATCAAACACACGTCAGTTGGCGGACTAACGCCAAGTTTAACACAATTTTGCAGTGTTGGATTTGAAACCCGGCACGGACTTCGCTAAGCACAAGCAAACAAAGGGCCAGAAGCAGCCCGTATCAGGTGAAATGCAGATGAACAGACGGACAGCCCTTATCGCAGGCAGTGCAACCTTGCTTGTCGCTTCGTGCGGAATGGGCTCGGCCCCTCCGGTGGATGCCAGCGGCACTGCCGCTCCTCGGGTTTATCGCATCAACGCCGCCGAAGCCGAGAAAATCCCGTTCCGTTTGCTTGATTCGGTGAACGCATTGCGCACCGCCAAAGGCGCGCAGCCTTTGGCGTTCAATGCTGCCCTGAATGCCGCGGCCCTGACCCATTCCCGCGATATGGCGGTGCAGAATCGCCCGTGGCATTTCGGCTCTGATGGATCGTCGCCGCTGCTGCGGGTGCAGCGCGTGGGCTACACCGGGCAGTTTGTTGGCGAGGCGATCTCCGAGACCTATCAGACCGAGTTGGAAACGCTGTCGGCCTGGATGGCAGTGGCGGACACCCGTGATGTCATCCTGACTCCGGCGGCGCGCGAGATTGGGTTTGCGTGGTTCCAAGAGCAGTCCGGCAAAATCTGGTGGACCATGGTTTTGGGTGCCTGATAGGTCTTCAACCGCCTTGCAAAGACGATAAAGGGGCCCAGCGGCCCCTTTTTTATGCTTTACGGCAGGATCACAATCGGGGTGCCCGGCTTGATCATCGCGTAAATCCATTCAACCTCTTTGTCCGTCACCGAAATGCAACCGGCCGTCCAATCTGTGCTGGATACTTTGCGGGGTTTGCCATTGCTTTTGCGCGGCGGCCCGCCGTGAATCATGATATCGCCACCCGGCGGCTTGCCCAGCAACGCGGCATGCATACGGTCTTCCTCGTTGGGATAGCTGATCCCCAGGGAAAGATGGTACCGCGACTCCGGGTTGCGATGGCTGATGAAGTAGACACCCTCGGGCGTCTTCAGATCGCCCTCATATTCCTTGTCACCCACGGGTCTGCCTCCCAAGCCGATGTCATAGGCCTCGATGACCTCGCTGTTGTGCAGCAGATACATCTTGCGATTGGCCTTCTGCACCTGCACCGAGGTGATCTCTGGCCCGTGATAGGTTTTGAACTTTGACGAGCATGCGGTCAGCGCCAGCCCAGCCAAAATCATCATAAGTGTCCGCAAAGCCCGCATCGACTGCCCGTTCTTTATTTTATTTTCCCTGCGGAATAGCGAAAAAACTGCAGATTGCCTAGTCTGCGAATCAGCACATCCGATCACAGTTTTTTCAACAAAAAGCTTAGGGTTTAGGGGCGACTGAACTTTGCCACCAATTCCACATGCGCCGACCAGCGGAATTGATCGACAACCTGCACCCAATCCAGATGATAACCGCCCGCAATCAGCACCTTGGCATCGCGGGCAAAGCTGATCGGGTTGCAGGACACGGATGCGATCACCGGCACCTTGCTGCGCGCCAGCACCGCCATCTGCGCTTCCGCCCCGGCGCGCGGCGGGTCGATCACCACGGCCTCAACACCCTTGAATTCATCATCTTCCAGCGGGCGGCGGAACAGATCGCGGGTTTCCACCGTGACGCGCTTCAGGCCTTCGGTGGTATTGGCGGCCTTTGCCAGCGCCGCCATCATCGCGGCTTCACCTTCCACCGCATGCACCTCGGCGCGCTCAGCCAGCGGCAAAGCAAATGTGCCAACGCCTGCGAACAGATCAACGATCTTTTTGGCCGAGCCAATCGCCAAAGCCACCGTGCGCAGCAACGCCTGTTCGCCCTCAACCGTTGCCTGCAAGAACGCACCCGGTGGTGGCGACACCAGCGCGCGGCCAAACCGTTGCATCGGCGCTGTGCGAAGCGCCACCGTATCGCCGTTCCACGTTAGCCGCGCAAAGCCGTAGGTCTCCGTCACCCGCGCAAGTTCCAGTTGCAACTGGCCGTCCAGCGGCTTGCCACCTACCACCATCACATCTGCCCCGGACAGCGAGCGTGTCACCGTCAGCGAAACCTCAGCCGTGCGACTTCCGCCCAGCTTGACCAAAGCTTGCAGGCCCGGAAACGTCGCGATCAGATCGGGATGCAGCAACTGGCAGTTCGGCACCTCGACCACCATGTCGGACGCGCGGGCATGAAACCCCATCAGCGCCCCGGTCTTGGTGCGCCGCGCCGCAATCGTCGCGCGACGGCGGGATTTCGGCGGTGAGGTGATGATCGGCCTGAACTCGGCCTCCAACCCCTGCCCAGCCAACGCGCCCTTCACAATCCCCAGCTTCCAATCGGCGACAAACGCTTCCGAAGCGTGCTGCATCATGCAACCGCCGCAGGTTTTGGCATGCGAACACGGCGGCTTCACCCGGTTGACCGAAGGGGTCACGATGCGGAAATCCGCCAGCTGATCGCCCTGCAGATCGCCTTCGACTTCCTCGCCCGGCAACATTCCGGGCACAAAAATAGCGCCCAGAGGCCCTTGGGCGATCCCGTCGCCAAGGTGTCCTAGCCGGTCGATGGTAATTTTCACTCTGCCGCTTCCTTTTCATCGGTGCCGATGAAACCGCCCGATTGGCGATTCCAGTAGCGCGCGTACAGCCCGGCTTGCGCCAGCAGTTCCGCATGGCTGCCCTGTTCCACAACGCGGCCCGCGTCAAGCACCACAATCCGGTCCATCTCGGCAATAGTAGATAACCGGTGCGCAATCGCCAGCACGGTTTTGCCCTGCATGACCTTGGTCAGCGCCTCTTGAATACTGGCCTCGACTTCCGAATCCAGCGCCGAGGTCGCCTCGTCCAGCACCAGAATCGGCGCGTCTTTCAAGAACGCCCGCGCCAGCGCAATTCGCTGCCTCTGCCCACCGGAAAGCTTCACGCCCCGCTCACCCAGATAAGCATCGTAGCCCTTGCGCCCGGCAAAATCGCGCAAGTTCAAAATGAAATCATGCGCCTCGGCCTGCTTTGCGGCGGCAATCATCATCTCCTCGGTGGCATCCGGGTTGCCGTACATGATGTTCTCGCGCGCCGTGCGGTTGAACATCGCGGTTTCCTGCGTGACCATGCCGATCTGCCGCCGCAGGCTTTCCTGCGTCACGCTCCGCACATCAATGCCGTCAATCAAGATCCGGCCCTTTTCGGCATCATAGAGCCGCAGAAGCAGCGCCACCAACGTCGATTTCCCCGCGCCCGACGCTCCAACGATACCGATCTTTTCCCCCGCCTTGATCGCCAGGTTCAGATCATCGACCCCACCGCGCCCGTCTTCCGTCCGCCGACCATAGGCAAAGGTCACATGCTCCATCCGCACTTCGCCCTGCACGCGCGGCATCTCGGCCGCGCCCGCCGCATCGTTCAACGTATAGGGCGGCGTCAGGGTTTTCACGCCATCCTCGACCTCCCCCAGATTGCCGAAAACTGCCATCAAACTGAACGACACCCATCCGGTCATCTGCGCCAAACGGAACGCAATCGCCCCCGCGGCCGCGATGTCGCCTGCGGTTGCGCCACCCTGCGACCACAACCACACCGTTGCCCCCACAAGCAGAACAGGCAGCACGCCCGCCAAAGCCATCAGGCTCAGCCGGAACCAGCTAGAGATAATGCCATATTCAATTGCCTTGTCGCGAAACGCGCTCATCGCCTCCAACGCGACGCCATCCTCGTGTCGCGAATGGGCGAACAATTTGACGGTTTTCATATTGGTCACGGTATCAACGATCTGCCCCGTGACCATCGCCCGCGCCGCCGCCCGCGCCCCTGAAGCGCCGCGCACTTTTCTCAGGAAGCCTTTGATAAACAGGATATAAGCCGCGATCCACGCCACCAGCAGCAGCGAAATCCAGCCGTTGATCGTGCTCAGCAACGCCACCGAACCAATCACCGAAGCCAGCGAAAATGCCATGGTTTCGATGCTGCCCGACACCACATCCGTTGCCGCCCGCGCCATCTGCATCTGCTTTTGCGCAATTCGTCCGGCGAAATCATTGTCGAAAAACGTCACCGCTTGACCCAAAGTCCAACGGTGCATCCGCGACAGGATCAGTGGGAACAGGTTGGGTTCGACAATGATCGCCGCCGCATGGGTGGTCATGCCGAAAATCAGCGGTCGGGCGATCAGGTAAAACGCCACGAATCCCACAAACAGCCAGATATGATCGCTGAACACCGTCTCCGGATTGGCGGTGTTCGCTGCATCAATCACATCGCCCAAAATCGTCGCCGAAATCGCTTCCAGTGATCCTGAACAGGCTGACCAAAACGTCGCCCACAGAATCCCCGGCCAAGCCCCTTGCACCGCCCAGAGGAAGAATTTCCACGTCGTCGCGGGTGGGTTGGTCGATGCGGGGCGGAACGGTTTGATGGTGGGAAATAGTCTCATGCATCCGTCTCCAACCCAATGAACCCGCCCGACTGACGCGCCCAGAACCGAGCGTAAAGCCCGTTCGCCTTCAACAGTTCCGCATGGCTGCCTGCTTCGGCGACGCGGCCATCCTCCAGCACCACAATCCGGTCCATCGCCGCAATCGTCGACAGCCTGTGCGCAATTGCGATCACGGTTTTTCCCTGCATCACGCCGAACAAAGCCTCTTGAATCGCAGCCTCAGCCTCAGAATCCAGCGCGCTTGTCGCCTCATCCAGGATCAGAATCGGCGCGTCCTTCAGGATCACCCGCGCCAAAGCCACCCGTTGCCGCTGCCCGCCCGACAGCTTCACGCCGCGTTCGCCGACATGGGCGTCATAGCCGATCCGCCCCTCAGGGTCTTGCAATGTCAGGATAAACTCATGCGCATCGGCCTGTTTCGCCGCCGCAATCATCTGCGCTTCCGTTGCCTCGGGCCGCCCATACAGGATGTTCTCGCGCACCGAGCGGTGCAGCAAACTGCTGTCCTGACTGACCATACCAATCCGCCTGCGCACCGAATCCTGCGTTACCAGCGCAATATCCTGGCCATCAATCAAGATCCGCCCGGCTTCTGCATCGTAAAACCGCAACATCAGCTTCACGAGCGTCGATTTGCCCGCACCTGAACGGCCCACAACGCCAATCTTTTCCCCCGGTGCCACGTCCAGTGAAATCGCCTGCAACCCGCCCGAGCCGCGTCCGTAATGGTGCGAAACACCCTCAATCTGTACACGCCCTTGACGAAACTGCAACGCGCCCGCGCCCGGCTGATCCACCAAAGCAATCGGCTGGGTGATGGTCGGCATCCCCTCTTGCACGGTGCCAAGGTTCTG
Source organism: Cypionkella sp. (assembly GCA_046590425.1). Taxonomy (GTDB): domain Bacteria; phylum Pseudomonadota; class Alphaproteobacteria; order Rhodobacterales; family Rhodobacteraceae; genus Cypionkella. The sequence goes on from JBKJTI010000339.1 coordinate 6,309, forward strand.
CACCAGATTGGTCGTCGCCCACATGATCCAATAGGTCATATTGTTCAGCCGCAGCACCAAAGTCACCGCCGCCGCCACCGTGCCAACGCTGGCAAGGCTATGATACCAAAGCCACATTGCCCAAGCCGTCACCGCCACAATCAGCAATCCGTTCAACACGGTCAGGATGATATCCATTTTGGTGACCACGCGCATTTCCGCGAAGAACGTCTGCCGCGCGCGTTCAATCGCCTCACGGCCATAATTTTCCTCCAGATCGTGATGCGCGAACAGTTTCACCGAATGGATATTGGCATAGGCATCGACGACACGGCCCGTCACCGCCGAACGTGCATCCGAACTCGCCGTCGCCGCAGGCCCCGCCCGCCCGATCGTCCACCGCATCAGCGCCACATAGCCTACGAACCACAACACCAGCGGCAGCAGCAACCGCACGTCCGCCCCCGCCAGCATGATCGCAGCCCCCACGAGGGTCGTCGAAGCAAAAGCCACCGCGTCAAAGGTCTGAAACACCGCCTCACCCGCCGCCGGGGGGGCCTGCATGATCCGGTTGGCGATGCGGCCAGCGAAATCAGACTCAAACCAGCCGACAGGTTGCCGCAGCACATGCCGATGCGCCCGCCAGCGCATCATCGTGCCGAAATTCGGCAGAATCGTGTTGTGCAGCAGCGCCACGCCCGTGCCGCCAACCAAGGGTCGCAAGATCAGAACCGCAAGCGCCACAAGGATAATTTCGGTGCCATGATCCGCCCAGACCTGCGCAGGTGCGCCATTCGCCAGCAGATCCACCAGCCGCCCGACATACCAGATCAACCCAACGTCAAACGCCGAATTGGCGGTCGCGACCAGCGCCGTCACCGCGAAAACCCCCTTAAACGGCCGCACATAGTCGCGCAGAAACGGCCACAGCTTGCGCGGCGGCGTGTCGGTTTGGGCGTAGCTGGCATAGGGGTCAACAAGACCCTCAAAGAACTTAAACATGATGATCTCGCGCGTTGCCCTTGGCATATAGGCCCGAAGGGAGGCGAAGGAAACCTTACGCCAGCAGGTCAGACTTGCGCAGATAAAGGTCAGAGGCAAGCCAACGCGCCTCTATTTCGTGCAGTTTTTTGCCCAAAGCCGCGCCTTTCAGCACGGGCATCAGATCGGCCGCGGTGACAGGAATGGTGCTGGATACACCGCGCAGGATCTCGGCCTGCCAGTTGCCAGCGGGCAGAGTTTCAAACAACGCCGCGCGGCACAAAACCACATCGGTGGCGTCCGTCAGCCCCAGCTTCCAGCCCAAAGCCGCAGGCGTAAGGTCAGAGCCAATTTCGTCTCTAACCGCCACATTAGAGCCTTTTTCCATGCGCGAAAGCCGCAAATCCGCCCCCGGATCAGCGCCGCCCAATACCGCCAAGCGCCGCTGCCAGCGCGGAGCAAGATCACCCTCCAGATGCACCAAAACGCTAAGGGCTTTGGCATCCGAACCCGGCAGAACCCGCGCGAGAATCCCCGTCTGCGTCATCGCCGCGACCGCAAGCGAGGGATCGCGCGCGCTGAGCAGTTTGCGCATCTCGGTCCCAACCCGTTCCCGCGAAAGGCCCACAAGACCTTCGGCATGTGCCGCACAAGCCGCCAATCCTTCGGCGTCAATCCCCGCCGAAGGATCGCCATAAACCGCATAAAACCGGAAAAACCGCAGGATTCTAAGATAATCCTCGCGGATGCGCGCCTGCGGGTCGCCGACAAACCGCACGCGCCGCGCGATCAAATCAGGCAAACCGCCCAGAGGGTCCAAAACCGAGCCATCCGCCCGTGCATACAGCGCGTTCATGGTGAAATCACGCCGTGCGGCATCTTCGGCCACATCGGTTGCGAACATCACCACCGCCCGCCGCCCATCGGTCTCCACATCGCGCCGAAACGTGGTGATTTCATGCGCCACACCCTGCGCAATCACCGTCACCGTGCCGTGGTCAATCCCGGTCGGAATCACCCGCAATCCAGCAGTTTCAGCTAGGTTAGAGACGATTTCAGGCCGCGCGTCCGTAGCAATATCAATATCCGCCACCGCCACATCCAGCAGAGCATTGCGCACGCAACCGCCGACGAACAGCGCCTGATGCCCCGCTTGCGCCAAGACATCGCACAGCGCCTGCGTGCCGGGATGCGCGATCCAATCGCCGGAAATCTTCATGATGTCATCTCTGCCAGATTGCGCAAAATCCGCGCCGTAGCCCCCCAGATGTAATACGGCCCATAAGGCACTGCAAAATACCGGCGCGGCTGGCCCTTCCAAACCCGGCCCTCAATCACAAACCGCGCAGGGCTAAGCACATGCGCCAAAGGCACGGTGAACACTTCATCGACCTCTCCGGCCTCTGGGACGGGTATGAAGTCGTCTCTAACAAGGCCCAAAATCGGAGTGATCATGTAATTTGTCACGGTTTCATGCGCGGGTAGACGTCCCAAAACCTCAACCCGATCCGGCGGTAGACCAATTTCCTCCCAAGCCTCGCGCAGCGCCGCCGCCTCTGGCCCGCTATCGCCCGCATCCACCTTGCCGCCCGGAAACGCGATCTGGCCGGGGTGGTGTTTCAGATGCGAGGAACGCTTGGTCAGGATCAACCGCGCGCCCTCTGGCCGCAGCCAAACCGCAATCAACACCGCCGCCGCACGCAAGATCCGCGTATCGGGCAGCAACACCGGGTTCAGGTCAAAATCCGACGACTCGCCCGCAGGACGGGCGAGTGCATCTTTCAGGCGGGTAATGTCATCCCGCATCACCCGGCGCTTTCACTGCTTCAAACCCAAGCGTCAGCGGGTCGAACTCGTAATGCTTGCCGCAGAACTGACAATCCGCCGTCACTACACCCTCGGGCGTGGTCATGTGCTTGATGTCTTTCGCAGAATAGATCGACATCGCCTGCACCACTTTTTCCGGCGCGCAGGAACAGCCGAAATGCACCACTTGGGCGTCAAACACCCGCGGGTCTTCCTCGTGGAACAGCCGTACCAGCAGATCGGTCGGCGCCACCGTCGGCCCGATCAACTCGATTTCCTCAACCGTATCCAGCAACGCATTGGCGCGCGTCCAGTTTTCGGCCTCCTCACCCGCCAGAATATCAACATGGCTGAGCAAACCGCCCTCGCCCGAGCCAGCCTCGGCAGCAACCGAGCCGCCGACCGCTGGCATATGTTGCAGCATCACGCCGCCCGCCCGCCAACGCGCGGGCTCTCCGGGCACTTGATTCTTGCCGAAGGTCAGCGCGAATCGGGTCGGAATTTGCTCCGACTGCGCGAAGTATGTCTCTGCACAATCCGACAAAGATGTACCGGCAATCGGTGTAAAGCCTTGATAGGGTTGCATATCTTGACCCTGATCAATCATCACCGCGAAGTAACCCTCGCCGATCTGGCTGAATGGCTCTGCGTCCAGATCCAATCGATCCGCGTCATAGCTGGCATAGGCGCGGATGCGCGCGGGCTCACCTTCTTCCGAAGGTCCGTAGTAGTCGGTGGCGATCAGCCGCGCCGGGCCCTTGCCGCGAATTTGCAGGCTGAGTTTCCAGCGCAGTTTCACCGACTGGCCGATCAGCGCAGTCAGCACGGCGGCTTCTGCCACCAAAGCCTCAATCACTGGCGGGTAGTTGTGCTGCTTTAGAACATTATCAAGCGCGCCATCCAGCCGCGCCACCCGGCCACGGATGTCAGATCGGTCAAGTTGAAAGGGCAGGACGGTATCGTCCCAAGCGATTTGCAAAGGGGAGGTCATGGGGTTTCCTAAACGTGCCAAGCTTGGCATACCGCGCCTATATAGGCAGAGCAACCGC
>JBKJTI010000086.1:0-4871 GCA_046590425.1 Cypionkella sp.
TTGGCCCCATCACACTGACAACCGCCCAAGGAGTTCCCAGATGGCCGACGACGAAATCATCCTCGCTGATCTTTCCGATGACGAACTTGTCTTGCAAATGCATGACGACCTCTATGACGGGCTGAAGGAAGAGATCGAGGATGGCGTTAACATCCTGATCGCACGCGGCTGGGCCCCCTATGATGTGCTGACCAAAGCCCTTGTGGCAGGCATGACCATCGTCGGCGCTGACTTCCGCGATGGCATCCTGTTCGTGCCCGAAGTGCTACTGGCTGCCAATGCGATGAAGGGTGGCATGTTCATCCTGAAGCCGCTGCTGATCGCCACCGGTGCACCGCGGATGGGCAAGATGGTGATCGGCACCGTCAAGGGCGACATCCATGACATCGGCAAGAACCTTGTCGGCATGATGATGGAAGGCGCGGGCTTTGAAGTGCGCGATCTGGGCATCAATAATTCGGTCGAGAAGTATCTCGCGGCTTTGGAAGAAGAAAAGCCCGATATCCTTGGCATGTCGGCGCTGTTGACCACCACGATGCCCTATATGAAAGTCGTGATCGACACGATGAAGGAAAAGGGCATGCGCGAGGACTACATCGTTCTGGTCGGCGGTGCGCCGCTGAACGAAGAATTCGGCCGCGCGATTGGCGCGGACGCCTATTGCCGTGACGCGGCCGTGGCTGTGGAAACCGCCAAGGCCTTGGTTTTGCGCAAGCACAATCAGTTGACCGCTTAAATCAGCCGAGACGCTGGTTCTTTCGCCTCGGGGTCTTGCCCCGGGGCTTTTTAATTGCCACGTTGAGAGGATCATAAGGAGGATGCCATGCCGCTCCCAACCTTTCTGGCCCTGATTTTCGGGGTTATCCTAGCCGCCGGAGCCTCGATTGCTGTGGTGCAGGTGGCGGGCCTGTCGTTCGTCTGGCTTGGGCTGCTGGCCCTGTGCCTTGCGCTGTTCGTCCGCACCTTGCGATGGCACTGATCAGCGATGATCTGCTGACCGCTGAGGGTCTGGCCCCGACACATCTGGGCCGGGTTTTGTTGATTGCCTGTGGCGCGCTGGCGCATGAGGTGCTGGCGCTAAAGCGGCTGAATGGCTGGGATTATCTCGATCTGCAATGCCTGCCCGCCAATCTGCATTTGTATCCCGACCGGATCACCGAAGCGGTAACGCGCGCGGTGGAAGCGCAGCGCGGCGGTTATGACAGCATGTATGTGCTTTATGCCGATTGCGGCACCGGCGGGCTGCTGGCAGAGCGCTGCCGCGCCTTGGGTGTCGAGATGATTGAAGGCCCGCATTGTTATTCGTTCTTTGAAGGCAATGCGGTGTTCGCAGCGCATCCCGATGAATTCACCGCGTTCTACCTCACCGATTTTCTAGTGCGACAGTTTGATGCTTTTGTCTGGCGGCCTATGGGTCTCGACAAGCATCCGCAGCTGCGCGACATGTATTTCGGCAATTACACCAAGCTGGTGTATCAGGCGCAGACCAATGATCCGGCCTTGGATGCCAAGGCCGAGGATTGCGCCCGTCGTTTGGGTTTGGCCTATGAACGCCGCTTTACCGGCTATGGCGATCTGGCCGTGGTGATGGCGCAGGCGGCTGCGACGTAAATCCGCCGACAGCGATCCTTTGCCACGCCAATTCCTGCTTTCAGCCGCTGGGTCGATTGGCATGGCCCTGCGCAGGCGATACGATGTCGCCATGACACACTCACCGTTGCCCTTGTTTGCAGACGCCCCCCATCCGATGCGGACATTGGCATGAGTTTGGAAGATTTTCCGCGTCGTTTCGCGCAGGCTTTCACCGCTCAGGATGCGGCGGCTCTGGCGGCTTTGATCGCGGCCGAGGGCACGTTGCAAAGCCTGACCGGGCTGTGGGCCGAGTCGGCAGAGGAGATTGAAAGCGCCTTCGCCGCCGAAGCTGCCGGGATCTTTGCCCGGGCGCGTCTGGTGACGGGCAAGGCGCAGATCCGGATGCTGGGGCCGGATCATGGGCTGCTGCGCCAACGCTATACGGTGTCGGGGGCGCTGGATCAAAGCGGGGCAGACCTGCCGCGCTTTGGCGCGATGCTGGTGGCGGTGCTAGAGCTTGGCGCGGCGGATTGGCTGGCGCTGAACCTGAGTTTTACCGCGCTGCCCTAAGCCCGAGCCTTATCCCAACAACGCCCGTGCGGCATCGCGGGCGGCCTCGGTGACGCGGTCGCCTGCCAACATGCGGGCGATTTCCTCGATGCGGGCGTCGTCGCCCAAGGCGATGACGGTGGACAGGGTTTGCCCCTTGGTGACACGCTTTTCCACCCGCCAGTGATGCCCGCCCAGGGCCGCAACCTGCGGGCTGTGGGTGACGACCAACACTTGCGCAGAGCTTGCGAGGGCTTTCAGGCGGCGTCCGACCGCATCCGCCGTGGCCCCGCCGACACCGCGATCAATCTCGTCAAAAATCATCGTCAGGCCGGGGGTGTTGGCGGTGAGACAGACTTTAAGTGCCAGCAGGAAGCGCGAAAGTTCACCGCCCGAAGCGATCTTGTTCAGCGCGCCCGACGGTGCGCCGGGGTTGGTGGCGACGGTGAATTGCACGGCGTCGGTGCCATCCGGGCCGGGATCACCGGCAGTGATTTCGGTGGTGAACACCGCGCGTTCCATTTTCAACGGTGCGAGTTCGGCAGCCATGGCGCGATCCAGACGAGTCGCGGCGGCCTTGCGGGCTTTGGAAAGCGCCATCGCCTCGCGCTGATAGGCAAGTTCGGCTTCGGCGACGGCCTTTTCCAGCTTGGCAAGGCCTGCCGCCCCACCGTCAATCGCGGCCAACCGCGCGCGGGCATTTTCGGCGAAATTGCCCAGATCGTCGGCCAGCACGCTGTGCTTGCGCGCCAAGGCGCGGATGGCGAACAGGCGTTCTTCCAAGCTTTCCAGATCGCCGGGGCGGAAATCGAGGCCGCGCAGGCAGGATTCGATGCCGTCTTGTGCCTCGCCCAGTTCCACCAAGGCGCGGCTTAAGGCGGCGAGGGCGGTATCGAGACGGCCTTCGGCGCGGTCAGCGGCCGCCTCCAGCCAGCGCAGGGCGTCGCTGATGGCATTCTCGGCGCCCTCACTCAGCGCTGAATGGGCGCGCTGTACGTCGGTGCGGATGCGTTCGGCACCCTGCATAGCGCGGCGGCGGGTATCTAGGTTGGCTTCCTCGCCAGCTTCGGGGTTCAGCTTGTCCAGCTCGGCCACGGCGTGACGCAGGAAATCTTCCTCGACCTGCGCGCGTTCCAGCGCCGCCTTTGCCGTGGCCAAAGCCTCGCGCGCTTGGGCCTGCGCGCGCCATGCGCTACGGGCGGCGGCGGTATCAAGGCCTGCGAAGCTGTCCAAAAGGTTGCGGTGGCCGCGCGGGTTCAAGAGGCCACGGTCGTCGTTTTGGCCGTGCAACTCGACCAACGTGTCAGACAGATCACGCAGCACATCGCCGGACACCCGACGGTCATTGACGAAGGCGGTTTTGCGGCCATCGGCAGTGTTGACGCGGCGCAGGATCAACTCATCGGGGTCATCGAAGCCTGCCTCAAGCAGCACAGCGCGGGCGGCATGGCCGGGGGGCAGATCAAACTCGGCCACCACTTCGCCCTGCGCGGCCCCTGCCCTGACGAGTTCGGCCCGACCGCGCCAGCCCAGCACGAACCCCAAGGCATCCAGCAAGATCGACTTGCCCGCCCCGGTCTCACCCGTCAGCACGTTCAGACCTGGCGCGAATTCGAGCGTCAGCCGATCAATGATCAGCACGTCGCGGATATCAAGACTGCGCAGCATCGCTCAAATGCCTGCGCCGCAGCGCAGGGTTTTCACAACCACTCACCCTTGATTGTCTGCCGGTAAATCTGTGACAGCCAGTTGGTGCCTTTGGCTTCTGGCGCAAGACCCTGCTGTTTCAGCAGGTTGAAGCTATCCTGATAGAACGGCGATGATTGGTAGTTATAGCCAAGGATTGCGCCTGCGGTCTGCGCCTCATCGGTCAGACCCAAGGCGAGATAGCTTTCTACCAGACGGTGCAAAGCTTCGGCCGTGTGGGTGGTGGTCTGGAAATCCTGCACCACAGAGCGGAAGCGGTTGATCGCCGCCGTGAAATTGCCGCGCTTCAGGTAATAGCGCCCGATCTCCATATCCTTCGCCGCCAAATGGTCGAAGGCGAGGTCAAACTTCAACGTAGCCGATTTTGCATATTCACTGTCAGGATATTCTTCAATCACTACGCGCAAGGCTTGCAGCGCTTGATAGGTCAGGCCCTGGTCGCGGCCCACCTCGTCGATCTGGTCATAATAGGACAGTGCCAGCAGGTAAGACGCGTAGGCCGCATCTTCATCGCCGGGGTAAAAATCGAGATAGCGCTGCGCAGCAATGCGGGCTTCTTCGTATTTCTTGTTCTTATGCTGAGTGAACGCCTGCATGATCAGCGCGCGTTTGGCCCATTCCGAATAGGGATACAGCCGCTCGACCGCTTCGAAATCCGCCAAGGCATCTTCGTTCTTGCCCTTGCGCACTTCCAGCGCCAGCTCTCCACGTTTGTAAAGCTGCTCAGCCGTCAGGCTGTCTAACGCCGCAGTATCATTTTGCTTTTTCTGTGAACAGGCTGCCAAACCGGCAACAAGCACCACCATACCCAGCATCCGCAGAGCTTTGCCCGACTGTCCGCCTGCCATCTTCCGCCTACCCCAATAACCCGCGCCGAGGGCCCCAAAGATGGGGCCGCGTTCACCGCGCTTTCGCCCCTCGTAGCACAGAAAAATCGCAGGCGCAAAACGGCTTTCACGCTTTGCCGAATGGTTTTAGCCGCGCAGAGGCAGATCACCACGATGAACGCCAACGCCGGGCAGCTTTCCGCCCGCAAGGCCTTC
>JBKJTI010000119.1:0-3647 GCA_046590425.1 Cypionkella sp.
GCGCCATCTGCTCATCCGTCAGCCAGTAAAGATCACTCATTCGACACCCCCATGATGTCAGGAATGAATCAGTGAAACTGATCAGCGACAAGCCGTTTAATGAGTTCTGAGCCTAAGAGAGCCAGTGGCGCGGCTAACATTAACTTCTTCATCTCTATTCATCTTTCGATTGATCTAGTCGTTACTTCATCCAAAAGGATAGGAAGTGTTTAACGGCTCGTCGTCAAGTTAGGCAAAAGAAAATATTGATGTAATTGAAGAAATAGACCTTTTTGTGAATTTTTGTTCATTTGGTTGCTTAGAATATTGTCGTCGACCCGAAACGCGCAAGTTCTGCGAGCATTTTGGGCTTTAAACGTTCCGTCAGAGCGTTTTCTTGGCATGAAGGCGCCGCCGTCCCCATCCGGGGCGCGCAGGCGTGCGCGCCCGTTGACCGCTCAAAACGCTCCACTGGAGCGTTTTGCCCCCAGCAAAGCTGGGGTCGCGGTCACCCCTGCAACGTCCTCACTCCATAGCCCTCACCCCGAGCCTTCATCGCCTCGACAACTGCAATACTGGCCGCAGCGGTGGTGAAGTAGGGGATCTTGTCCATCAGCGCCACGCGGCGGATGTCGCGGCTGTCGGTGACGGCTTGGGTGCCTTCGGTGGTGTTCATCACCATGCTGATGTCGTCGTTTTTCAAGCGATCAACGATGTTCGGGCGGCCCTCATAGACCTTGTTGACCAGCGTCGTCTTGATGCCCTGCGCGGTTGCCCACGCGGCGGTGCCACGGGTGGCGACGATCTCAAAGCCAAGCGCCACCAGATCGCGCATCGCGGTGGCGAAGGCGGCGGTTTTGTCCATGTCTTTAATCGACACAAAGGCGCGGCCCGCGTCGGGAAGCGTCACGCCTGCGCCCATTTGCGCTTTCAGGAAGGCCAAGGCGAAGGTGCGGTCCCAGCCCATGACTTCGCCGGTGGAGCGCATTTCTGGCCCTAGAACCGGATCGACGCCGGGGAAGCGCGCGAAGGGCAGGACGGCTTCTTTCACGCTAAACCAAGGGGTTATCGGATCGGCGAGGGTGAAGGGGTTGGCCAAGGGTAAGGGTGTGTCCGGCCCCACGCCCTGCGCGTAGGGCGCGCGCATCGGGAAGTTTGACATCGGCTCGCCTGCCATCAGGCGGGCGGCGATGGCGGCGATGGCGCTGTCGGTGGCTTTGGCGACGAAAGGTACGGTGCGGCTGGCGCGCGGGTTGACTTCCAGCACGTAGATATCGCCGTCTTTGATGGCAAATTGCACGTTCATCAGGCCCACGACATTCAGGGCAAGCGCCATCTGCACGGTTTGGGCTTTCAGTTCGGCGATTGTTTCGGGCGTCAGCGAATGCGGTGGCAGGCAGCAAGCCGAATCACCCGAATGCACGCCGGCTTCCTCAATATGTTCCATGATTCCAGCGACATGCACGTCTTTACCGTCGCTTAACGCATCTACGTCAACCTCAATGGCACCAGAGAGGTAGCTGTCGAGCAGAACCGGGCTGTCGCCGGACACCTGCACGGCGGTGCGGATATAGCGTTCAAGCTGGGCGTCGTCGCGGATGATTTCCATCGCGCGGCCACCCAACACGAAGGAGGGGCGGATGACCAGAGGATAACCTACGTCTTTGGCGACGGCGAAGGCTTCGTCGCGCGAACGGGCGGTGCCGTTGTGCGGCTGTTTCAGCTCCAGCTTGTGCAAAAGCTGTTGGAAACGCTCACGATCTTCGGCGAGGTCAATCGCATCAGGCGTGGTGCCCAAGATCGGGATGCCTTCGTCGTGCAGGGCGTTGGCGAGTTTCAGCGGGGTCTGGCCGCCGAACTGCACGATGACGCCGTGAAGGGTGCCGTTTTCCTGCTCGACGCGCAGGATTTCCAGAACGTGCTCTAGGGTGAGCGGTTCAAAATACAAACGGTCCGAGGTGTCATAGTCGGTGGACACGGTTTCGGGGTTGCAGTTGACCATGATGGTCTCATAGCCCGCAGCGGTCAGCGCATAGCAGGCGTGGCAGCAGCAGTAGTCGAATTCGATCCCCTGACCGATCCGGTTCGGGCCACCGCCAAGGATGACGACCTTTTTCGCGCCCGAGGGCCGGGCTTCGCATTCCACATCGCCCATCGCAGGGGCTTCGTAGGTGGAGTACATGTAGGGGGTCTGGGCCTCAAATTCCGCCGCACATGTATCAATGCGTTTGAACACGGCATTGACGCCAAGGTTGCGGCGGGCGCGGCGGATTTGCGCTTCGTCCCGGCCCGTCAGCATGGCAAGGCGGGCATCGGTGAAACCCATCATTTTCAGCTTGCGGATACCGGGGGCGTCCAACGGCAGGCCCTTGGCGCGAATGACGGCTTCGGCCTCGATGATTTCGCGGATGCGGGCGAGGAACCATGGATCGAAACTTGTGATCGCGTTGATTTCGTCGTCGGAAAGCCCGTGGCGCATGGCTTGGGCGATGACACGGAGGCGGTCAGGGGTGGCTTTCGACAGTGCCAAGGTGATCGCCACTTTGTCCGGCGCACCGGGGATGGCGATTTCATCGAAGCCCGACAGCCCGGTTTCCAAAGACGCCAGTGCCTTTTGCATGGATTCGTGGATGGTGCGGCCAATCGCCATCACTTCGCCCACCGATTTCATCGCGGTGGTCAGGTTCGGCTCGGAGCCGGGGAATTTCTCAAACGCAAAGCGCGGGATTTTGGTGACAACGTAGTCGATGGAAGGCTCGAACGACGCGGGCGTCACTTTGGTGATGTCGTTGTCCAACTCATCCAGCGTATAGCCGACCGCCAGTTTGGCCGCGACTTTTGCAATGGGGAAGCCGGTTGCTTTCGATGCCAAAGCGGACGAACGCGACACCCGCGGGTTCATCTCGATCACCACCATGCGGCCATCCGCCGGGTTGATCGCCCATTGCACGTTGGACCCGCCGGTTTCCACCCCGATCTCGCGCAGCACGGCAATCGAGCCGTTGCGCATGATCTGGTATTCTTTGTCAGTCAGGGTCAGCGCCGGGGCGACGGTGATGCTGTCGCCGGTGTGCACGCCCATCGGGTCAATGTTTTCAATAGCACAAATGATGATGGCGTTGTCGGCGGTGTCGCGCACCACCTCCATCTCGAATTCTTTCCAGCCGAGCAGCGATTCATCGACCAGAATCTGCGCCATCGGCGACGCCTCAAGCCCCGAGCGGCAGATCGCCTCGAAATCGTCGCGGTTGTAGGCGACGCCGCCGCCGGTGCCGCCAAGGGTAAAGGCCGGGCGGATGATGGCGGGTAAGCCTACATAGTCGATGGCGGCAATCGCCTCGCGCACGCCGGCGGCGATGTCGTATTTGCCCGAGGGCAGTTTGGGGGCGGCGATGATGGTGGCCTTGGGGTTTTCCAGCCCGATGCGGTCCATCGCCTCGCGGAACAGTTTGCGGTCTTCGGCCATTTCGATCGCGGCGCGTTTGGCCCCGATCAGCTCGACGCCGAATTTTTCCAGCACGCCCATATCGGCCAGTGCGAGAGCGGTGTTGAGGCCGGTCTGGCCGCCCATCGTGGGCAAGAGCGCGTCGGGGCGTTCTTTCTCGATGATGCGGGCGACGATCTCAGGCGTGATCGGTTCGATGTAGGTGGCGTCGGCAAGGCCGGGG
>JBKJTI010000250.1:0-7765 GCA_046590425.1 Cypionkella sp.
CTGCCGCGCGCAGCATGTGGCGCATCGCTGCGATTTTCAGATCGTGATCGACGACCGCCCCGGCCAGCCCGCCAACGCGTTCCAAACCGTCGACAAGTCAGGCAGGCCGATCATTGCATTCTCGCTGGCTTTGATCGCCGATGCCCGCAACGCCGATGAGATCGCTTTCGTGTTGGGCCACGAGGCCGGTCATCACATTCTGGGTCACATACCCAAGCAGGAACAAACGGCCCTATCCGGCGCGATGATGGCGGGGATATTGGCCGCCGCTTCCGGGGCCGGGCAGGATGAGGTTCAGCAGGCGCAGAAAATGGGGGCGGGGCTGGCGACGCGGCAGTTCTCGAAGGAATATGAATTGCAGGCCGACGCCATCGGGGCCGAGATTGCGTTTCACGCCGGCTATGATCCGGTCAAGGGCACGGGCTTTTTTGATCGGCTGCCCGATCCCGGCGATCAGTTTCTGGGCACCCATCCGGCCAATCGGCAGCGCAAGGCTTTGGTCGCCGCTGTGGTCGCTAAGCTGCGCGGCGTTTAGGCTGTCCACGCGTGGCGCATGACCCCTGCCACGCAATATCAAGGACTTAACAGGTGTCCGTTTAGGTTTGATTAACCAACATCAAACCCGATATGTCAAACGCCACCCTACCCGGATCGCGCCGACCGCTGCACCGGGCGCTCCCGAGGGTTTCGGGCGAAGTCCCGCAAACCCGAGATAAAGACAATGCGCGCAACGTGCTCCGCTGGCTTGCCGTCGAGGGTCGCTTTGGATGCAGTGAAGTCAAGGTCATGTGATATATTGGGAACCGAATTGGGCTTGGTTCGTTGAGCAAAGCCACATTTCTGTCTTTGCCGATGGAAACTAAGGGCCATTTCGCCCGCGTGTCGGTTCCAAAGCTGAGACCATTGATGTGCCAAAGCCATGCTCACAGGGCGCAAAAAGGGTATGATCATGTGGACGACCATTTTGAATAGAATGTTGGCGCAGTTGATCCGGCAAGGCACGCTGATCCTTCATTTTCCAGACGGCTCGACGCAACGCCATGGCAACGGCGATGCACCTTCCGTGACCGTACGGGTGATCGACCCCGCGCTTGTCGGCCGCATGGCGCGCAACCCCGATCTGGCTTTGGGCGAGGCCTATGTGGATGGCAGCCTGACCATCGACGCGGATGATCTGCGCGGTTTGCTGGCGCTGGTGATTGCCAACACCAAAGGCGGTGGCGCACTGGTCTGGTGGCGGCGGATACAGGATGCGGTGCGGGTGATGCTGCGCGGGGCGGCGCAGTTCAACAGCACCCAGCGATCTGCCGCCAACGTCGAGCATCACTATGATCTGTCGGGCGCGCTCTATGATTTGTTTCTGGACGCCGACAGGCAGTATTCTTGCGGCTATTTCATCCATCCTGATGACACGCTGGAACAGGCGCAACAGCAAAAGAAGGCGCATATCGCCGCAAAGCTATGCCTGAAACCGGGCATGACGGTGTTGGATATCGGCTCGGGCTGGGGCGGCATGGCGCTGACACTGGCCAAAGATTATGGCACGACAGTGCTGGGCGTGACGCTTTCGCAAGAGCAATACAAACGATCAGTGGAGCGCGCAGTCGAAGCTGGCCTGTCCGACCGCGTGTCGTTTCAGCTGATGGATTATCGCCAGTTGACCGGCACATTTGACCGCATCGTCTCGGTTGGCATGTTCGAGCATGTCGGCGTGCCGCATTATCCCGAATATTTTGCGCAAGTGAAAAACCTGCTTGCCCCAAATGGTATCGCGCTGATCCACACCATTGGTCGCGCCGCACCGCCGAGTGCGACCAATCCGTGGATCACAAAATACATCTTCCCCGGCGGCTATGTGCCCGTCCTGTCCGAAATGTCGGCGGCGATGGAGAAATCCGGGCTGTGGCCGACGGATATCGAGGTTTGGCGGCTGCACTACGCCATGACCTTGGCGCACTGGTTGTACCGCTTCGAGGCCAATATTGATAAAATTCGTGCGCTTTATGATGATCGGTTCTGCCGGATGTGGCGGTATTATCTGATCGCGTCTGAGATGACCTTCCGGGAAGGGCGGCAATGCGTGTTCCAGATGCAGCTTGCCAACCGACAGGATGCAGTGCCGCTGACGCGCGATTACATCACCGAGGCGTCACGCCCCGACCTTTTGCACAAAAACCGCTGGGATCAGGCCGCGCAGTGAATTGCCCACCCAGAGCCGCACATCTGCAAGATCGGCGCTGCGCAAAACCGCCTCGCGCGCGGCTTTTGACGCTAGCATTTCGGCGCGCAGCACGCCCGGAAGCAGGCCACAGCTGAGCGGCGGGGTGCAGAGCCCCTCGCCCTGATCGAAAAACACCGTGGTGATCGAGCCGTCACAGACCTCGCCGCACTCGTTGAGGAAAATCACCTCATCGAAGCCATCCGGCAGACTGGCACGTGCCGCGTCATAGGCCGCGCGCTTTGTCGATTTTACCGACAGCCAAGGATCGTCTGAGGTCAGCCGGTCAGCTGCCAAGCTCACCCGCCACACCGCCTTGCCCGCAGGCAAAGCCGCCGCCTGCACCTCAACTGCGCCGCTTGCATCCAACGTCAGCCGCATCCGCGCGGCCGCCGCTGGCACGGCTGCCCGCAGCGCCGCCTCGGCCACAGCCGGATCATAGCCCCAGCCCAAGCTGCGCGCCGAAGCGGACAGCCGCGCCAGATGCAGGGGCAAGCGCACCAATGCAGCGCCATCCCAACACAGCGTCTCGATCAGCTTTAGGCCGGGCGCACCAGCCCCTGCAGATAACGCGCTTTCCACAACGCCTCCTCCCATTCGCCATCGGCTGTGCTGTCTTGCACCACACCGCCGCCGACGTTCAATTCTATCGCGCCATCGGCAAACACCGACAACGTGCGGATCGCCACGTTGAACGACGACGCGCCATCCGGGGCCATCCAGCCAACAGCACCACAATAGACGCCGCGCGGGAAGGGTTCGACCTCGTGGATGATCTGCATCGCGCGGATTTTCGGTGCCCCGGTGATCGAGCCACAGGGAAACAGCGCGGGCATCAGGCCAGCCAGTGTCGGGGCCTCGACGAGTTGCCCGACCACGCGGCTGACCATTTGATGCACTGTGGCGTAATGTTCCACCGCGAACAGTTCCGGCACCTTGACCGAGCCGACCTTCGCCACCCGGCTGATATCATTGCGCAAGAGGTCAACGATCATCAGGTTTTCCGCCTGATCCTTGGCCGATCCACGCAAAGCCTCGGCCAGTTCGGCATCGCGCACGGGATCGGCATCGCGCGGGGCTGTGCCCTTCATTGGCCGCGCCTCAATCCGCCCCGCCGCCGTGGTGCGCAAAAACAATTCGGGCGAGCGGGACACCAGCACCGGCCCCACGCCCAGATCGACATAAGCGCCATGCCTCACCGCCTGCCGCGCCCTGAGCGCGCCATAAAGCCCAAGAGCCGCGCCGTGCAGCAGCCGGGTGCGCAGGGGGAAGGTCAGGTTGATCTGGTAACAGTCGCCCGCCGCGATATAGGCCATCACACGGTCTATTGCGGCACCATAGTCGGCCCGGCTGATGACAGGTTCCAGCGTCGCCACCGCCACGCCGCGCGCTTCGGCCTTCGCCGCAGCCAACACCTGCGCCGGATCGCCGGGCCCGGAAAATACCCCGAATACCAGCAAAGGCCGGGCGGCGTCAGGCGCAGGCATCAGTGCCGCCAGCTTCGGCTCCAGCGCATAACCTGCTTCATAGCTGATGTATCCCGCAACCCATTTGCCTTGCGCGCGGGCGCCATCCAGTTGCGCCAAAGCCGGGGCCACCTCATCCGCAGTGCGCGCCGCGATCAGCGCCTCTGCGCCGTCGAATAACGCAGGCTGCCCGAAAGGTCCGTCTTCGATCAGGATCACGCCCACGCCCCTTGTTGCCCAACCTGACATTTAAGCCCGCCCTACCACCTAGGCCAGCCCACACCGCAAATCCAGTCCTGAGCCGCCCGTCTTTTGCGCATTTGCGACGCAAAAATGTCCGTCGCGGATCGTGACCCGGTCCGTCTGTCGCTGTTTTCTGTAAATATCTATTCAGTGCTTGCCAGACTGAAAAATCCGCGCTTCCTTGGCGATAGGGACGGCATAATGTCGCACCGCCAACGATAATAACGACCAATCAACGGTTCGGAGGGTAACTGAATGGCATCGGAAGACTATACCGATAAAGATGCGCATGAGGACATCAAAGTCCTGCATGGCATGGGCTACGCGCAAGAGCTTTCGCGCTCTATGTCGAAATTTTCCAACTTCGCAATCTCGTTCTCGATCATCTGCATCCTGTCGGGCGGCATCAACTCTTTCGCCCAAGCGATCAGCTCGGTCGGCGGCGCGGGGGCAGGCATCGGCTGGATCGTCGGTTGCCTGCTGTCGGGCATGTTCGCGCTGGCGATGGCACAGATCGCGTCCGCCTTTCCAACGGCGGGTGGGCTTTATCACTGGGCCTCGATCCTGGGTGGCCGCTTCTGGGGCTGGCTGACGGCTTGGCTGAACCTGCTGGGTCTGATCACCGTGCTCGGTGCGATCAACATCGGCACCGCTTATTTCTTTGCGGGCACCTTTGGGTCGATCTTCGGCTTTACTGGTACGGATGGCCAAGTTGTGGCTTTCGTCGCCGCAATCACCATCGTACAGGCCCTGTTCAACCACGTTGGCATCAAGGTCACCACGATGCTGACCGACGTGTCGGGCTATATCATCTTCGCCACCACCGCCGTGCTGGTGCTGGCATGTCTGTTCTACGCGCCCGCCATCGACATCTCGCGGCTGTGGACGTTTACCAACTATTCGGGCGAAGCGGGCGGCAATGTGTTCCCGGCGTCGGACAATATGGGCTATCTGTTCCTACTCTGTCTGCTGCTGCCGGTCTATACGATCACCGGCTATGATGCCTCGGCGCATACCTCGGAAGAAACCAAGAACGCTGCCCAGTCGGTGCCAGAAGGCATCATCAAGGCGGTGTTCTGGTCATCCCTGATCGGCTGGATCATGATCTGCGCCATCACGCTGGCGATCCCGGATCTGAGCGTGGCTGCCGGCCAAGGCTGGGGGATGTTCTATGCCACGATGGATGCAATCCTGCCGTCGGGTCTGAAGAATGTTCTGTATCTCGGCATCCTGATCACCCAACTGCTCTGTGGTCTGGCCACCGTCACCTCGGCCAGCCGGATGCTGTTCGCGTTCTCGCGCGATGACGGCATGCCGGTGGGCTCCAAGGCGCTGGCATCGGTGTCGCCGAAGTACCGCACGCCGGTCCCCGCGATCTGGACCGCGACCGTGCTGTGCATCCTTTATGTGATTCTGGCGATGTCGATCAAAGTCGGAGGCACCTCGATCTATGTGATCGTGGTGAACTCGACATTGGTGTTCTTGTTCTTGTCGTTCACCGTGCCACTGGTGGCAGGCCTGTTTGCCTATGGCACCGCCAAATGGCCAAATCCCGGCCCTTGGGCGATGTCAGCGGGTCTCTACAAACTGGTCACGGTTCTGGCCGTGGTCGGCATGGCGGTGATCCTGTTCATCGCCGTGGCCCCGCCGAACGAGCGGGTGCTGTGGATCGTGCTGGGCTTCATCGCTATGGCGCTGGTGATCTGGTTCGGCTTTGAGAACCGCCGCTTTGCCGGGCCACCGATTGGGGCCGAGGTTGAAAAGCGCCGCGCGGCTATCGCTGCTGCTGAAGCGGCCGTCGGCCAGAAAGCCTGATCTGCTGATCTGCAAACATTGGCGGCTGGGGAGACCTGGCCGCCTTTTTTCGTCGTTACGTCACCACAGCCGAGGCCCGCATGGACGACAGCCAAAAAGCCACCGCACAAGCCTGCCTGACCGCCCCCGAAACCGATGCGATGGCCTTTCCGCAGATCGTAGGCGCGCTGATCGAAGCCGGGTTTGAAAGCTACACCGTCGATTTGCGCCGTGCGACGGCCACGTATTTCCTGCCGGATGGCGATCGCGTTGAACGCGCCAGCCATAAAATCGCCACCGCCATCGCCGCCCAGTTTGACGCCGCCGCCATGCAAACCGCCATCCGCGAGGCCCAGCAACAGGTGCCTGGCTACACCTATCAAGGGTTCTGCGAGAAAGCCGCTGCCGCTGGCTGCGCCATACATCGTTTCATTCTCCGGACGACGCGCCCTTTACATCGGCCGCACTGGCGAGACCCACACGAGCATTTCCCGACCTGACTGCAAACGTCGGGACTTGGTCGGACGTGAACACTGCTTGACTTGATGGCATCGCCGTCCGACGCTTGGAACACAACCTTAAGCCCGACCTCGAACTGGCACCCCATGACCTATCTGCTGCTGAAGGCCGCAATCTCTGGGGTGTTGATCGCCCTTGCTTCCGAGGTCGCCCGTCGCAATGCCGGGCTTGGCGCACTGATTGCATCCTTGCCGCTGATCTCGGTTTTGGGGATGATCTGGCTGTGGCGCGATACCCACGACGCCGAGCGTATGGCCGCCCATGTCGGCGCCACGCTATGGTATATCGCGCCCTCGGTGCCGATGTTCTTGCTGATCCCTTGGCTTTTACGCCACGGCACAGGCTTTTGGACCGCGCTTGGGCTTGGCTGCGGCCTGACGTTCGGGCTTTATCTGCTGATGCTGTGGGCCGCCAATCGGTGGGGCATCCAGCTTTAGCCAAATTCACCCGCAACGCCCCTTGCGCCCCGGCGTCGCATGGCTATAACCCGCAAAGTTTTGCGCATTGGGGGCCGACATGCCGAAAAGAACCGACATCAAATCCATCATGATCATCGGTGCGGGCCCTATCGTCATCGGTCAGGCCTGCGAGTTCGACTATTCCGGCGCACAAGCCTGCAAGGCGCTGCGCGAAGAAGGCTACCGGGTGATCCTGGTGAACTCGAACCCCGCCACGATTATGACCGACCCCGGCCTTGCGGATGCGACCTATATCGAGCCGATCACCCCCGAAGTCGTCGCAAAAATCATCGAGAAAGAGCGCCCGGATGCCTTGCTGCCCACCATGGGTGGCCAGACGGGCCTGAACACGGCTTTGGCGCTGGCCGACCTTGGTGTGCTTGAGAAATTCGGGGTTGAGTTGATCGGTGCCAAGCGCCCGGCGATCGAGATGGCGGAAGACCGCAAGCTGTTCCGCGAGGCGATGGACCGGATCGGGCTGGAAAACCCGAAAGCCACCATCATCGCCGCGCCGAAACTGGCATCGGGCAAGTATGACATCTCGGCAGGCGTGGCCGAATGTATGGGTGCCATCGAATACGTCGGCCTGCCCGCGATCATCCGCCCCGCCTTCACCTTGGGCGGCACCGGTGGCGGCGTCGCCTACAACCGCGACGACTACGAGGCGATCTGCCGTTCGGGCCTTGAGGCCAGCCCGATGGCGCAAATCCTGATCGACGAATCGCTGCTCGGCTGGAAAGAATTCGAGATGGAGGTTGTGCGCGACACCGCCGACAACGTGGTGATCATCTGCTCGATCGAGAACCTCGACCCGATGGGCGTCCACACCGGCGATTCCATCACCGTCGCCCCCGCCCTGACCCTGACCGACAAAGAATATCAGATTATGCGCAATGGCTCGATTGCCGTGCTGCGCGAAATTGGCGTGGAAACCGGCGGCTCCAACGTGCAATGGGCCATCAATCCCGCCGATGGCCGCATGGTGGTGATCGAAATGAACCCGCGCGTGTCGCGGTCATCCGCGCTGGCGTCAAAAGCCACCGGCTTTCCCATCGCCAAAATCGCCG
>JBKJTI010000173.1:0-3225 GCA_046590425.1 Cypionkella sp.
CCTTCAGATAGTCCAACAGCTTACGACGCTGAGCAACCTGCATCAGCAGACCGCGGCGCGAGTGGTTGTCTTTCTTGTGGGTTTTGAAGTGCTCGGTCAGCGTAGCGATACGCGACGACAGAATAGCAACCTGAACTTCCGGCGAGCCGGTATCGTGCTCTTTGGTCGCGTATTCTTTGATAAGGCGGGCTTTTTCTTCGACGGTGATCGACATCGTAATCTCCTGTTAAGAGGGTTGCGGCACAAGCCGGGATGTCGTCCAGCAGGGCCAATGACACCGTCATCTCTGACGGATGCGCGCATATAGGGGGATTTTCGCGCAAAGGAAAGCCGATTCGCGGCCCAAGCGCAGCACCGCCGTCCTGTACCTTTTCTTTACCAAGGGCTCATAATCCAGACCAGCACCCCCAAACACCTTTTGAACCAAGCCGAGTTTCGTGGTAGCGTCGCGACTGAAATATCCCATGATGCCAATAGGTTAATTGGTTTTATAGTTAACAGAAGGTTAACACCACCCGTTCACACAGCCGTTCCCGTCGGAGGTTTTTGTCATGCTTGGTTTGCTTGGTCTGCTCGGGGCGGTGTTCGCTGGCGTCATGGTCGATTCGTTCACCGCACCGGATGACAGCGCGGATGAGGCAGATGATCGCCCAGAAGCAGACCAAAACGACAGCGGCGATGAAAGCAACATCTTCCACATGCTTTCGTCCCGCGATGCCAGCGCAGCGGCCGCCGAAGAAGGCGCCGTTGATGCCCCCACTGAGGGTGATAACCCCGAACAAGACGGCGTAGTCTCCTCCAACGATGTCATCGTGCCTGCGCCCGAAGACCTGTGGCTGAATGGCGATGACCTTGCCAACATGCTCCACGGTAGTGCTGGCGATGACCACATCACTGGCCAAGATGGTGACGATGCACTGGCCGGATATGCCGGCAATGATCAACTTGAGGGCGGCGAAGGCGATGATGCGCTTAACGGCGGGATGGGCGACGACAGCCTGACAGGCGGTGCAGGAGCCGACCTGCTGCATGGCGAGGCAGGGCGCGACAACCTCAATGGCGGCACCGATGCTGACACGCTGCAAGGCTGCGAGGGCGACGATCACCTTGTCGGCGGCGATGGCAACGACAGCCTTGTTGGCGGTGAAGGCGAAGATACGCTTCTGGGCGATGCAGGCGACGATGCCCTCGATGGTGGTGGCGGGAATGATCTCTTGGCAGGCGGGGCGGGCAGCGACACCCTCGACGGCGGGGCGGGCAATGACACGATCTGGGGCCAAACCTACGACCATCCCGACGAGAGAGCCGACTTCCTCAACGGGTTGGCGGGCGATGACACGCTCATGCTTGGCGCAGGCGATTACGGAAATGGTGGTGACGGCGCAGACGCCTTCCACCTGCTCGACATCGGCGCAGATGATCCGCCGATGCAGATTACCGACTTCAACCCGCAGGAAGATTCGCTGCTGGTAATGTATGACGCCGTCTTGCATCCCGATCCGCAGCTAACAATCGAAACCTCCGCCTCCGGCACCACCCTGCTGCTTGATGGCGTTCCGTTGGCCAATCTGCAATCCCTCGCCGCGCTTGATCTGGGCAGTATCACGCTGCAAGCCGCCTAGACCCACATCTCCGGCTGCATGGCGTAGCCGATATACAGCGGATGTTTCGGCGCACCTGCCAGCGTCAGCCCCAGATGATACAATGGCAAGCCGGTGCCGCGCAGTAAATCCGCCACCGCAGCGCCACGCTCAAGATGCGCGCCATGTGCGCCCCAGCCACAAATCACCTGATCCGCCCAAGCCGCCCCCTCGGCGATGGCCGCATCATTGAGTGGCCCGACCGGATCACCCTGCACGCGCATCACTCTCGGGTCCGTGGCGCGATAGGCAAAGATATTCGCCACCCGAAACGCGCCAAAGCCCAAAGCCCGCGCCCGCCGCTCACACCGCTCTACCGTCGGATCATTCTGCACTTCGGTCGCGGTCGACGGGTTCAGCATCACAAACAACGCCTTCCGCCCACCCGGATGCCATTCCCGCGTCAAAGCATAACGATACGCCTCACAGGGCGAATATACCGCCACGCTTTCCGCATCGCCCTTCAGAAACCGCCGCGTGATCATTCATCCACCCCTAACCCCAGCGCTGCAAACCTTGCGCCAAACCGTCCGAAAGACAACACGCCCCCACATTGCTCTTTTCAAAATACTCCAGCCGGAGGCTCCAACGCGCAAGCCAGCACGCCGTTCCAAAGCTAAACACTCCCTCAACGTGAAAAATCAACGCATTGATATTGCTATACAATCCTATCTGTCCACGCGTGGTCACAGCAGATCAGTTAAAAACCCGGCTCGGATGTAATTCACCAGACTTATAGATCCCCACCGCCACAGCCCGCCCCTGATAGCTGGCCCAAGCCTCATCGCCATAGCCAACCGTCGAGGCCAGAACCATCCCCGGATTGCCGTTCTTCAACCGCGCAGCACCCTCCGGCGTGCAGGGCAGTTCAGGTAAGTCTGCCAGCCCCAACTCCAGCGGTTTCAAAAATGTATCCAACTCCGCCGTCTTCGCCAGCGCATCAATCTGCTCCAGCGAAATCCCTTCAGCTGCCGTGAACGGCCCCGACCACTCCCGCCGCAGCCACGCCACATGACCCAGACAGCCCAAAGTGGCCCCCAAGTCGCGCGCGATAGAGCGGACATAGCCACCCTTGCCGCAGACCATCTCCAACTCGACCTGATCTGCCGAAGGTCGCGACATAATCTCCAGCCGCTCGACCCACAAGGGTCGCGCCGCCAGATCCATCGCCTCGCCCTCACGCGCCAGATCATAGGCCCGCTCACCGTCGACCTTCACAGCGGAAAACTGCGGCGGCACCTGTTGAATATCGCCGCGAAACGCCGCCAAAGCTGCTGCAATCTCAGCATCCGTGGGCCGCAGAGCCGACTGCGAAATCACCGACCCTTCAGCATCATCCGTCGTCGTCGCCGCCCCCAGATTGACCATGAAACGATAGCATTTCAGCGCATCGGTCACATAGGGCACCGTCTTGGTGGCCTCGCCCAAGGCAATCGCCAGCACCCCGGTCGCTGCTGGATCCAGCGTACCCGCATGGCCCGCCTTCTGCGCGTCCATCGCCCATTTCACCTTGTTGACCACGGCGGTCGAGGTGATCCCGGCAGGCTTGTCCACCACCAGCCAGCCCGAAACCGCCCTACCCTTT
>JBKJTI010000258.1:0-15754 GCA_046590425.1 Cypionkella sp.
GAAGGCTTTTACGCCAACCGCAGCGACTTCATCCGCACTGCCATCCGCAAACAACTGGACGCGCATGGCGAGGCGGTCAGCCGTTCGATTGAGCGACACACACTGGAGCTTGGTCTGCGGGATTACACACGTGCCGATCTGGAGGCAGTTCGCGCCGCAGGAGAGGTCTTGCATGTGAAGGTTCTCGGGCTGGTTCGCATCGCGTCGGATGTATCCGCCGATCTCGCATTGGCCACCATCGGCTCGCTGACCATCCTCGGTGGCCTGCAGGCATCGACTGAGATCAAGAAAATCCTTGCGGACCGCATCCGCTAGAAACCGAAAGAGGCAGACGTTATGAAAACCTATCTCCCGCGTGGCTGGACCTCAGCCGCGCCATTCTCGGCACATGATCTGGTGCAACGCACACTTGCGCAGCACGGCTTGACTGAGGACCCTGTCGCTGGGGCTTCGGCCACCGGGCCGCATCAGCACCGGCCGGACAATTTGGTGCAGGATATTTTGGCACGGCTGCGCCCGCATTTGGGCAAGACGGGTGCCGCGCCCGTGCAGCCGGATGATGCCGATTTCCTTGATGACCAGTTCGCTTGTGCGGCGGGCAGCCGTCGGTATCTGACCTATCTGCCCAAGTCAGCGCTTCATAGTCCGAAGGGGATGATTGTCATGCTGCACGGCTGCACGCAGACCCCGCGTGATTTTGCAGCGGGAACGCGGATGAATGAATTGGCCGAACAGCATGGCTTCATCGTCGTCTACCCACACCAGTCGCGCGGCGAAAATGCGCAGTCGTGCTGGAATTGGTTCCGGCGCGGCGATCAGCGGCGGGATATGGGAGAGCCTGCAATCCTTGCGGGGCTTGCGCAGACTGTGGCTGCCAAGCATGGCGTGCCCGAGGGCAATATTTTTGTCGCGGGGCTTTCTGCAGGAGCGGCGATGGCAGTGATCCTTGGTGAGACCTATCCAGATGTTTTCGCGGCTATCGGGGCACATTCGGGCCTGCCTGCGGGCGCAGCCAAAGACGTGCCTTCTGCCTTTGCCGCGATGGCCGGACATGGCGCAAGTGGTCTAGCGCGCTCTGGCGGGGCTTGCGTGCGATCCATCGTGCTGCATGGAAATGCCGATGTCACAGTGCATCCCAGCAATGGTCAGCAGATCGTGCTGCGCTTGTTGGACCAGGGCCCGCGTCAAACCCTGCAGACCCAAGAGCACGGCGAAGCGGGCGGGCGGGCGTATTGCCGCACCGTGACAACCGACAGTGCCGGTGTGGTGCTGGTGGAGCAATGGGAAATTGAGGGCTTGGGCCATGCTTGGTCGGGTGGCTCGGCCAGTGGCTCTTACACCGACGCGCAGGGGCCCGACGCCAGTGCCGAGATGGTGCGATTCTTCCTCGGGTAGCGGATCGAAGCGTTTGATCGCTTCCTCTCACATCTGCACCAAATTAGTGCGCTGAAAATCGTAAGGGAACTTATCACATTTGAGTTCGTTACCGCCTGAGAGCTTCCTAAAGATATAGGTTACCGCATGGCACCGCGCGCGTTTTGGAAGGGATATCTCAAACTGTCCTTGGTCACCTGTCCGGTCTCGATGCAGCCCGCGACCAGCGAAAACGAACGTGTGCGGTTTCACACGTTGAACGCCAAAACCGGTAATCGGGTGGAAAGTAGATATGTCGATGCTGTCAGCGGCAAGCCGGTTGCCGAGGAGGACGAGGTGAAGGGCTACGAGCGCGGCGAAGATGACTATGTGCTTCTCGAAGACGACGAATTGGAAAGCGTGGCATTGGAAAGTGCCCGGACCATCGACATTTCGATGTTCGTGCCCGCCGACAGTATTGGTTGGATCTGGTACGATACGCCGCACTATCTGACACCACGCGACCGGATTGGCGAAGAAGCGTTCTCGGTCATCCGCGAAGCAATGGCTGCATCGGGCACCGTCGGGATTTCACGGGTGGTGCTCTATCGGCGGGAACGTGCGGTGATGTTGGAACCGCGCGGGCGCGGGATCGTCCTGTGGACGTTGCGTTATGGCGATGAAGTGCGCGATACGGCAGAGTATTTCGCCAAGATTGACAACAAGGCTGATCCCGATGCGATGAAACTGCTGGGCAAGTTGATTGCCGACAGAACCCGGCCTTGGTCGCCCAAGATGCTGCAGGATCCGGTGCAAGATCGCCTGCTGGAGATCATTTCGGCCAAGCAGAAAGGGCGCAAAAAACCCCCAAAAGCCAACCCCACGGCGGCAAAATCAGGAAATGTTGTCAGCATGATGGATGCTTTGAAGCGCAGCATTGCCGCCGAAAAAGCGCGCGGTAAAGACTGATCAGCGGCGCGCGTGCGGCTTGGTAAGCTTTAGCGGCACGGCTGCGGCCCGGAATCCCTCCCACGGGTCGGAAGCCAGCGCTGTAAGGCGGTTTGGCAGGGTTTCCACTGTGAAATACGCCGGGCCAATCTCAGGTCCAAGTTCATCCCAGCCGACAGGGGTGGAGACCGCCGCGCCGGGCCGGGCACGGGTGGAATAGGCGGCAACGGCCGTCGCTCCGCGCTGATTACGCAGATAGTCGACCAAGATCTTGCCCTTGCGCTTGGCTTTGCTGATCGTTGACACGTAAAGATCAGGCGCATCGGCGGCCATCGCGTCGGCCATTGCTTTGGTGAACGACTTGATATCCGGCCAAGTGGCATGCGGTTTGAGTGGGCTGACGACATGCAACCCCTTACCGCCGGATGTTTTGACAAAAGCCGCAACGCCCGCATCCTGAAGCCGTTGACGCACCTCTAACGCTGCCGCAATTACCTGATCCCAGGGCACATCGTCACCGGGGTCAAGATCCATCACGATGTTGTCGGGCCGCTCCCAATCCTCGACCGTCGAGCCCCACGGATGGATCTCCAACGCCGCCGACTGAACCAAGGCGATCAGACCATCCAGATCGTTGATGCTGATCAAGGGTTCCGAGGAGGCTTTGGGATCCTCGACCAGAGCCACATTTGCATTCAGACCCTTCCACGCGTGTTTTTGGAAAAAACTCTCGCCATGGATGCCTTCGGGGCAGCGCAGCAGCGCCAAAGGCCGACCGACGATAAAAGGGGCAATCTTACGCCAGACGTCGGTGTAATAATCTGCCAGACCCTCTTTGGTAATCCCCTGCCCGGGCCAGTAAACCCGATCCGGGTGCGTCAGCTTTACGGTGCGTTTGGGCATGGAGGCGGCCTTATCTGCGTGGCTTTCGCGGACAACATCTTGCGCTGGTTTATCCTCTCGCAAGCCTCGAAACGAGGCGTGGCGCAGATGACCATCCCCGGTCCAGCCGCGAAACTCTACCTCTGCGACCAGATCGGGGCGGACATAGCGCACCTTGCTGGCCTGTTCTGGGCTAAGCTTGTCGCTGAACGGGTTTGCTGGTTCGCGCAGCCGTTCCAGCCGCGCGAACAAATCTTCGGCCACTTTGCCGCTAAAACCTGTCCCGACCCGCCCAGCGTATCGCAGCACCTTGCCCTCATGCACCCCCAGCACCAGCGATCCGATCGCCTGCCGCGAGGTCGAGGAGGGCGTGAACCCACCAATCACAAATTCTTGCCGTGCCGAGCATTTCGACTTGATCCACGCCTTGCCGCGCCCGGTTTTATAGGGGCTGTCGCGCAGCTTTGAGATGATGCCTTCAAGGCTCAGGCGGCAGGCATGGCGCAACACCATCGCACCGCTTTCCTCAAAATGGCCGCTGTAGCGCAGTGGCTTGCCCGCTTCGGCTATGATGTCTTCCAGCAATTCCTTGCGCGCGACCAATGGCACGGCCCGCAAATCATAGCCGTCGAGATAAAGCAGATCGAAGGCACAGAACATGAAGCGGTCCGAACGCCCTTCGCTCAAATCAGCTTGCAGGGTTGAGAAATCAGAGGCGCCGTTGTCTGTCTCCACCACCATTTCACCGTCGATGATCGCGGTGCCCAGTGGCAATTCGCGCAGGGCAGCCACGACTTCCTTGCCGAATTTCGTCGTCCAGTCGAGCCCACTGCGGGTGAACAACTTGACCCGGCCTGCCTCGATGCGGGCTTGCAGGCGGTAGCCGTCAAACTTGATCTCGTGCAGCCAGCGTTCTCCGACGGGCGCGGCAGGGGCCAAAGTGGCCAGCATCGGTTCTACAAACGCGGGAATTGGTGCCTTTTTCGCCCCAGCCACCTTCGCCGGATCAGATGCAGTTCGGACAGTTTCTTCTTCGGGAGCGGCAGGTGACTTGCTTTTCGCGGGGTTGTTGGCTGCCGCTGTCTTTACAGCCTTCGCGGTAATCTTCCCGGTTTTTGACGACCAGCCCGGCGCTTCGCCTGCCACTTCGGGCAAATCGCGCCCGGTTTTGACCGATAACGGCAGTTCTTCCAGAATGTCAGCCGATCCGTCTGCCCGCGCAAACGTGTCCTCGGCTTTGATCAGCAGCCAATTCTCACGCTTTTCGCCGGGTTTGCCTTGCATCCGCACCAGATGCCAACGCCCCTGCAACTTTTCGCCGGACAGTTCAAATTCCAGATGCCCCTTCGCATAGCCTTTGGTGCCATCGCCGACAGCCTGCCATGTGCCGCGATCCCACACGATGACGGTGCCGCCGCCATATTCTCCCTTCGGAATGGTGCCTTCAAAATCGCCATACTCCAGCGGGTGATCTTCGACATGCACGGCCAGACGTTTTTCACCCGCCAGCAGGGATGGTCCGCGTGTGACAGCCCAGCTTTTCAGCACGCCATCCATCTCCAGCCGCAAATCATAGTGCAGCCGCGTTGCCGCGTGCTTCTGGATGACAAAGCTGTTGCCGCCCTTGCTGCCCTTGCGGCCTTTCGGTTCGGAAGTGGATTTGAAGTTTCGCTTTTGTTGATAGGTCTCAAGAACCATAGCTTAACTCGCCTTGCGTTTGGGCGTGGCAGTATCGGTCTTGCGCTTGGTAGGCTTGGTCTTGCCGGAGGCCGCCGCACTGTCGCGCAAAGCTGCCATCAGATCGACAACACCATCGCCTTTTGGCTTTGCGGGAGAAGTGATCTTGCGCCCTTCCAATTTCGCCTTCACCAAATCGGCCAATGCGTTTTCATAGCGATCATCGAAACTTGAGATGTCGAAATCGCCCATCTTGGTGCTGATGATATGCCGGGCCAGTTCAAGCATCTCACCCTCAAGTTTTGTCTCCTCAATATCCTTGAAGGCGGCTTCGGCCGCCCGGACTTCGTAATCGAAATTGAGGGTGGTGGCGACCAAACCCGCGCCATTCGGCCGGATCAGCACATTCCGCAAGCGCCGAAACAGCACGGTTTGCGCGATGGCTACCGCTCGGGCCTTTATCAGTCCTTCACGGATCAGCGCGAACGCCTCGACACTGGGTCTATCCGTCGGGGCCAAGTAATAGGGTTTGTCAAAATACACGTCATCAATTTCGGCGCAGTCAACAAAGGCGATTACGTTCAACACCTTGTCGCTGTCGGGAATGGCGGCGGCGATCTCGTCAGGTTCGAGAATGACATGGTCGCCGTCAGCGATCTCATAGCCCTTAACCTGGTCCTCGCGCGCCACTAACTCGCCTGTATCACTGTCAACAAACTCACGACGCACGCGGTTTCCGGTCGCGCGATTGATGGTGTGAAATGCAATACGGTCCGATGTCGAGGCCGCCGTGTAAAGCGCCACTGAGCAAATCACCTCGGCGATCTTTAACGTGCCCTTCCAGTTTGCCCGTGGTGCCATCATTATCTCCGATCGTGGGTGGTTTTTACCAGCCGTTGATACAACCCGGCGGGCGGGCGGGGGTTCCCAGTATATCGCGTTAGATCTCCATCGTCCGATTATGGCATACAGTTCGCGCGCGCTGGCGCTTAAGTTTGTCATCCATAGTCCTAGAAAATCATTGTTCTCCGTTGAGGGACTCAGTTGCGCAAATCATCTGACGGGTGGACTGCCCCTATCCCCGGACAGACTTATCCCATGACCTTCATGACAGGGATTCCGGGCGCGGTTAAGCCGTTCAGCGCGGCAACACGGAGCCGGAGCTCTGCGAGCTGACGTATTTCGATGCCCGCAGTGCTTCGTGGCGGGCGTCCGCGCCTGCCGTGATCGCCTTCCATGGCTTTGCGTTCTTGCGGGGCGGTATGACTGGGCTTCGCCGCCCATGACATGCCTGGATCGAACCAGCCTTACGGCGATTGCAGGCAATCGCCTACCGACCAATGGATCGTCAGCGATCCCCGGCGCTTGTGCGCCTTGCTATACGCGGGCCAGTTCAGGGTTCGGTAGGTTGGTGTATTCGGTCTGCTCATACACACCGACTATCACGCTGGATTCACAACATGAATCCCTGAGGGGATTTGTGCAACAGAGCCCCGCAAGTGCAGAAATGGCTGTCGCCCGATCTAGGTGATTGGGAACACAAAAACCAAAAAATCCTTATCAGCGTCTGCCATTCCACCAGACCCACCGCGACATTCTGGAGGTCGCTGAAGCGCTTGGCCCTGCGCAGAGCGGCAAGACCAAAATATGCGCCGGAGGACGCGCGCCTGCGTCCTGCGGACGGGACGTCGGAGAACAGCGCGATGCGCTGCAAATGCGCGTTGACGCAAGACGGGCATTGCATCATATTAATTCAAATATCGACCATCGGTCGGACGGCATTTGCGCCTCGCGGTTTTGGCCCCTCTTTCTGAGGGTCCAGCGCGAGGCGTTTTTATTTGGGGCTGGGCTTGTGAAACGCCACGTTGAACTTGGACTTCTGCATTCACGCTCGGGCAGCTATGCTCTTCTGTCGCAAGCCAGCCAGACAGGGGCGATTGCAGCGATTGCTGCGATCAATTCCGATGCCGAGATGCCTGTGCAGTTTGCCCCGGTGCTGCGTGATCCGGCGGGCAATGCGGATGCTTATGGGCCGCTCTGCGAGGAAATTCTGCGCGAGACAACGGCGCGGCATGTCGTGGGATGCGTGACCTCCCTCAGCCGCAAAGAAGTGATCCCCAGCCTTGAAAAGCTGGACGGAACCTTGTGGTATCCGCTGCCCTACGAGGGGTTTGAGGCATCTGATCGTGTGGTCTACACCCATGCATGCCCCAATCAGCACCTGTTGCCGCTGCTGGATTGGGCGCTGCCCGCGCATGGCCGCAGGGTGTATCTGACCGGCTCGAATTACATTTGGGGATGGGAGATCAACCGACTGGCCCGGATGACTGTCGTGGAAGCAGGCGGCACTGTGCTAGGCGAGCGTTATCTGCCGATTGGTGCCACGGATATCGAGCGGATGATTGATGAGATCCGCGCCACCTGCCCGGATTTCGTGCTGAATTCGCTGGTGGGCGCGTCATCTTACGCGTTCCTGCGCGCCTATCATGCGCTGGGTCAAAGCGATCCGCGCTTTGGTCCTGATCGCTGCCCGGTGCTTTCTTGCAATCTGACGGAATGCGAATTGCCGATTCTGGGTGGCGCGGCAGAAGGCCTGATTGCCGCAGGCCCGTATTTCCGCGGCACTTCGGACTGGCCGGGGGCCGGGGATTTCGCGTCATCGCATGAGGCTGCAAGCTATGCTGCGGTGTGCGAATTGGCGCGGCTGTTGGCGTATCATGGTGCTGGTTCGGAAGACTGGCCGTTGGGAAGGCTGCTCGCGGGGGCGGGTGGGCCGATTGATCCCGGCACCCATCATACCCGCCTGCCTGTGATCATAGCACAGGTGCGAGGCGGCGCATTTTCCGTGATCCAGCATCGTGGCCAAGTGCTTGGCGATCCGTTTCTGTCGCGCAATCTGGCCACGGCGGCGCAGCCGTTGCGGGTGGTGTCATGAAACGCCAGGTGGGAATTCAGCAACTTGGTGGCGCGCGCGCGGTGATCCTTCACCGTCCGCACCTGAACGTGCTGGCGCTGACACGGCAGTTGCGTGCGATTGGGCTGGTGGTTGATGAAGCTTGGCCGGAACTCGGCCCGCAGGCTTTGGCCGCCGACTTCGTCTTTTTCGATGCCGACATGGGCTATGATGGCCAATTTCCCTGGCCTGCAGGCGAGGCTCCGATGCCAATGATCGCCATGATCGGGTCCGAGGCTCCGGGGCGGATTGAATGGTCGTTGCAGATCGGCGCGCATGCTCAACTGCTGAAGCCGATCACCGGAAGCGGGGTCTATTCGGCGGTGCTGATTGCGCGCGATGCGTTTGACCGTCAGAGATCTTTGGCAGCCGAGATCGCCGATCTGCGGCGCAGGTTCAATGAGCGGCAGACTGTGGTCCGCGCCGTTATATTATTGATGCAGCTCGGAAAATCTGAGGCCGATGCTTATGGCCAGCTGCGCCAGATGGCGATGGCGTGGCAGATCAGTTTGGAAGATGCAGCCCTGCGCGTTGTGGCGCGCTATACAGCGGAGGGTGGCGATGACCAGCGCAACCGGGGTTAATTTCGCACCAAAGGGTGCAATGCGGCGGCTGATGGATCGCAAGCTGGCGGTGTTCGGCATGGTTTTGATCGCCATCGTGGTGGCGGGCGCGGTGTTCGCGCCGTGGATCGCACCTTTTGCGCCAGATCAGCAGAACTTTGACGGGCTGACGATTGAAGGCGCGCCGATGGCGCCGGGTGGCGCCTATGTGATGGGGACCGACCTTTTGGGCCGAGATCTGTTCAGCCGTATTCTCTATGGCGCGCGCACGTCGCTGTTGATCGGGGTGGTGGCAAATGGGCTGGCTTTGCTGATTGGCACGCTGGTGGGCCTGACGGCGGGGTATTTTCGCGGCTGGGTCGGCTCGGTTCTGATGCGGTTTACCGATTTGATGATGGCCTTCCCGGCGTTGCTGCTGGCGATTTGTCTGGCGGCGATCTTTCAGCCGTCGCTGTGGATCGTGGCACTGGTGATTGCATTGGTAAACTGGGTGCAAACCGCGCGGGTGATCTATACCGAGACGACCTCGCTTGCGACGCGCGATTTTATCGCAGCTGAACGCACCTTGGGCGCTGGCACCGGGCGGATCTTGTTCCGCCATATCCTGCCGCATCTGGTCCCCACCATCATCGTCTGGGGGACTTTGGGAATTTCAACCACGGTGCTGCTGGAGGCCACTTTGTCCTTCCTGGGTGTGGGGGTGCAGCCGCCCACCGCGTCATGGGGCAACATCATCTTTGAAAACCAGACCTACTTTCAGTCCGCGCCTTGGCTGGTGTTCATTCCGGGGGCCGCGATCATCCTGCTGGCGCTGGCGTTCAATCTGGTGGGCGATGCATTGCGCGATGTGCTGGACCCAACGCAACGGGGGCGCGCGTAATGCCGACCTACATCCTGCGCCGCCTGCTGCAATCTTCCCTGATCCTGCTGGGCGTCAGCTTTATCACATTTTTTCTGTTGTTCGTGCTGCCCGCTGATCCGGTGCGCCAGATCGCCGGACGCTCGGCAAGTGCAGCTGTTGTGGAAAGCATCCGGCAACAGCTTGGGCTTGATCAGCCGTTTCTGGTGCAATTCGGCCGCTATCTTGGCGGGCTGGTGCAAGGCGATTTGGGCCGCAGCTATCTGCAAAAGTCCGAAGTGTCCGAACTGATCGCCGCACGTCTGCCTGCAACTTTGCTACTGATGGTGGCCGCGATCTTTTGCGAGCTGGTGATCGGGCTTGCGATGGGGGTGATTGCCGCGCTGCGCCGCGACAGCTTCACCGATCAGGCGCTGATGATGACCTCTTTCGTCACGGTCAGCGCGCCGCAATTCGTGGTCAGCCTGCTGATGCTATATGTGTTCGCGGTAAAGCTCGGCTGGTTCCCGATTGGTGGCTATGGCACTTTTCAACATCTGGTGCTGCCTGCGGTGACTTTGGGCATTCTTGGCTCGGGCTGGTATAGCCGGATGATGCGATCTTCGATGATCGACGTGATGCGTACCGATTATATCCGCACCGCGCGCTCCAAGGGGCTAACCCGCGCGCGGGTGGTTTTGGGCCATGCTTTGCCCAACGCAATTCTGCCGATCATCGCGATGATCGGCATTGATATCGGCGTGTTCATGGGCGGCATTGTGGTGGTGGAGAGTGTGTTCGGCTGGCCCGGTATCGGTCAGCTGGCATGGCAAGCGATCCAGCGCATCGACATTCCGATCATCATGGGGGTGACGCTGATATCCGCCGTGGCCATCGTGCTGGGCAACCTGTTGGCCGACCTGATTGCACCGTTTATCGACCCTCGTATTAAACTGAAATGATTTTTCAATCTGAACCCCGCAAGAACACCAACACGACCAACAGGAGACAAAAATGAAAAAACTACTCGCCTCCACGGCCCTGATGCTGGCCCTGTGCGGCCCGACGCTGGCGCAAGACTATGTTCCCGATCCGGCTGCCAAGCAGGGCGGCGCGATTGTGATGACCTATAAAGATGATGTCGCTACTTTGGACCCGGCGATTGGCTATGATTGGCAAAACTGGTCGATGATCCGGTCTTTGTTTGATGGCCTTATGGATTATGTCCCCGGCACCACCGATCTGCGCCCCGGTCTGGCTGAAAAGTATGAGATTTCCGAAGATGGTCTGACCTATACTTTCCATCTGCGCGCCGGGGTGAAATTTCACAATGGCCGCGAGATGACGGCGGATGATGTGAAATACTCGCTGGACCGGGTGACCTTGCCCGCGACGCAATCGCCGGGTTCGGGGTTCTTCGGCTCGATCAAGGGATATGATGCGATGGTTGGTGGCGCTGCCACTGGCCTTGAGGGCGTCACCGTTGTTGATCCTTTGACGGTGAAGATCGAGCTTTCCCGCCCCGATGCCACCTTCCTGCATGTCATGGCGATCAACTTCTCATCCGTTGTGCCGAAAGAGGCGGTCGAAGCTGCGAATGGCGATTTCGGCAAGCTGCCAGTCGGCACCGGGGCGTTCAAGATGAAGGAATGGACGCTGGGTCAAAGCCTCGTGTTCGAGCGCAACACCGACTACTGGCGCGCGGGCGAACCGTATCTGGACCAGATCACCTATGAATTTGGCCAGGAACCCATCGTGGCGCTCCTGCGCTTGCAGAATGGCGAGATCGACATTCCCGGCGACGGCATTGCCCCTGCGAAATTCGCCGAGGTGATGGACGATCCGGCGCAGAAGGCCCGCGTTGTGACGGGCGATGTGTTGCACACCGGCTATATCACGATGAACGTCACAGCCGCGCCGTTTGACAAGGTTGAAGTGCGCCGCGCGGTCAATATGGCGATCAACAAAACCCGCGTTGTGCAGGTGGTGAACAACCGCGCCGTGCCCGCCACGCAGCCGCTGCCGCCTGCGATGCCGGGTTATACCAACGACTATGCGGGGTATCCGTTTGATGTCGAAGGTGCGAAAAAGCTGCTGGCCGATGCGGGCTTCCCGGATGGCTTCGAGACTGATCTTTACGCGATGAACACCGACCCGAACCCGCGTATCGCGCAAGCGATCCAGCAGGATCTGGCCGCCATTGGCATCAAGGCGAACATCCAGTCACTGGCGCAGGCCAATGTGATCGAGGCGGGCGGCGCTGGCACTGCGCCGATGATCTGGTCGGGCGGCATGGCATGGGTCGCGGACTTCCCCGATCCGTCGAACTTCTACGGCCCGATTTTGGGCTGTGCCGGGGCTGAGGCTGGCGGGTGGAACTGGTCGAAATACTGCAACCCGGAACTCGACAAAGCCGCCGTTGCCGCGGACAGCATGTCTGATCCTGCAAAAACCGCAGATCGTCTGCAGGCTTGGTCGGATATCTACATGAAGGTGATGGAGGATGCGCCGTGGGCGCCGGTCTATAACGACCAGCGTTTCACCATGAAATCAGACCGGATGGGCGGCGCGGATGCGCTGTTTGTCGATCCGATTGCCACCGTCAACTTTGATTATGTGTATGTGAAATAACATGTGCAAAGCCTGCAACTACACGATCCACGGCGCGCAACACCACTTCGGCTGGGACAATTCCAATCCTCCGGCTGCACGGGTGGAACCGGGTTCAACGATCTTGTTTCATTGTCAGGATTCCTCTGCGGGCCAGCTTGGCCCGCAGTCGAAACTGGCGGATGTGACAGCACTGGATTTCGGCAAGATCAACCCGGTTTCGGGGCCGATCTATGTTGAAGGCGCAGAGCCCGGCGATGCGATCAAGGTGACAATCGACAGCTTTGCGCCGCGCGTCTTTGACGGGCGCGGCTTTGGTTGGACTGCGAATATCCCCGGTTTTGGGCTTTTGGCGGACCAATTCCTCGACCCCGCCCTGCATGTCTGGAGGTATGATCCGAGCCAGATGGGCCCTGCCCTGTTCGGGCGCGAAGCCCGCGTGCCGCTGAAACCCTTCGCAGGCACCATCGGCAATGCTTTGGCCGCACCGGGCCTGCACTCGGTCGTCCCACCGCGCCGGGTCGGCGGCAACTTGGATATCCGCGATCTGAACGCGGGTGTTGTGCTATATCTGCCGGTTGAAGTCGCCGGTGCGCTGTTCAGCGTCGGAGACACCCATGCCGCCCAAGGTGATGGCGAGGTCTGCGGCACCGCGATTGAATCGCCAATGGATGTGGTGCTGACACTTGATCTGGTCAAAGGTGCCAACCTGAAAAACCCGCGCTTCACCACCCCCGGCCCGGTGACGCGCCATCTTGATGCCAAGGGCTATGAAGTCACCACCGGCATCGGCGATGACCTTATGGCCGCCTCGCGCGATGCGGTGGCGGGAATGATCGACCTGCTTTGTGCGCAGCGGGGCTTGGCGGCGGTGGATGCCTATATGCTTGTGTCGACCTGCGGCGATCTGCGCATTTCCGAGATTGTCGATATGCCAAACTGGGTGGTCAGCTTCTACTTTCCGCGCTGTGTGTTTGAATGAACGCAGAATTGCTTGATACCGGGGTCAAGCTGGCCCCGGAAGTGCTATCCGTTCAAGGGCTTACGGTATCTGTCCGCACCTCAGCAGACGACCGCCCGTTGGTTGAAAACCTGTCATTCACCCTACGCAGGGGGGAAACCTTGGCGATTGCTGGCGAAAGCGGATCGGGCAAGTCGATCACTTCGCTGGCTATTATGGGCCTGCTGCCGCCGCCTGCGGTTCGGATCACGGCGGGCAGTGTCCGCTTGGGCGATACCGATCTGACAAACCTGCCCGAGACGCAGATGAGATCTTTGCGCGGGGCGCGGATCGCGATGATTTTTCAGGAACCGATGACCTCGCTGAACCCGGTGCTGACCGTCGGCGCGCAGCTGACCGAGGCGATCCGCGCCCATACCGATGCCACCCGCGCCGAGGCGCGCAAACAGGCGCTGGCCGCGCTGCAAGCCGTGCGGTTGTCACAACCCGAACAGCGGCTGAAACAATATCCACACGAATTGTCCGGCGGCATGCGTCAGCGCGTGATGATCGCCATGGCGCTGGCACTGCGCCCCGAGGTGCTGATCGCAGACGAGCCGACCACAGCGCTGGATGTCACCGTGCAGCGCGAGGTTCTGGACCTGTTGCGCGATCTGCAACGCGAATTTGGCACCGCCATCATCCTGATCACCCATGATATGGGCGTGGTGGCCGAAATGGCCGACCGGGTGATTGTGATGAAAGCGGGAAAAGCGGTGGAGGAAGCCAGCACCCGGCAAATCTTCGCAAGCCCGCAGATGCCCTACACGCAAGACCTGCTGGCCGCCGTACCGCGGATGGGCAAGGGAAAACTGCGCCCTGAAACTCCGACAGATACCGTCGCGCGCCTCAGCGATGTCGTGGTGCGCTTTCCACTGAAGGGCGGTATTTTGGGCCGCACCATCGCCCAGGTTCATGCGGTCGAGCATGTCAGTTTCGACATCCGGCGGGGTGAAACATTTGCATTGGTTGGCGAATCCGGCTGCGGCAAATCGACGATTGCCAAGGCGATGGTCGGATTGGCGCCGCATCAGGGCCGCATTGAAATCGCGGGTAAAAGCTTTGCCGATCTGGATACTGCGGGCCAAAAGGCGCTGCGTCGCCGGGTGCAGATCGTGTTCCAAGACCCGATGGCAGCGCTTGATCCGCGCATGACGGTGGGTGCTTTGATTGCCGAGCCGTTGCTGATCCACGGCATCGGCAGCCCTACTGACCAACGCGCCAAAGCGGCAGAGTTGATGCAGTGCGTCGGTCTGACGGATGACCAACTCGACCGTTACCCGCACGAGTTTTCGGGTGGTCAGCGCCAGCGCATCTGCATCGCCCGCGCTTTGGCGCTGCAACCCGATCTGATCATCGCCGACGAAGCCGTCTCGGCTTTGGATGTGTCGGTGCAGGCGCGGGTGTTGGATCTGCTGCAAACCCTGCAACGCGAATTTGGCATCGCTTTCCTGTTCATCAGCCATGACATGGCGGTGGTCGAGAATATCTCGGACCGGGTGGCGGTGATGTATCTGGGCCAGATCGTGGAAACCGGCACCCGCGCGCAGGTGTTTGGCAACCCGCAGCACCCCTACACCCGCCGCCTGATTGACGCCGTTCCAGTACCCGACCCCAGCCACATCCGCACTGCTATGCCGCGTTTGGCGGGTGAGGTGCCCAGTCCGGTGCACGTCTTGGGGCAAGGCCCGGCGCGGTTAGTCATGCGCGACATGGGTGATGGCCATCTCGTTGCGCAACAGGCATAACACTTCGGCGAATAAATACGCCTAAGTGCATGACCTGCTTCTAAAGCGCCTCGCTTGGCACACGGAGAGGCGCTGTCGAAGGCCGCTGCGGCGATTAACTACGGTAGGCTGCAGATTCGCGGATGCGCCCAGTGACGCGCTCCTGCATCCCGCGGGCAACCCAAGCCGCACATAGCTGTAAGTCAGCGCACTGTTTCCTGCAGCGGCCGCGAACTCAAGGCTCCCGAGATGTGCAAAAAGCAAACCACTGATCTTCAAGCTTTTTTGGGTTGTCAGTTCGTAGAGGGGCATCACTTGGATAACTCCCGATCTTGCGAGAATGGTTGTGTCGCCATAATCATCGCCTTTGGTTTTTGACGCATTGCCGCAAATAGCGTCCATAACTCGATCAGATGATCCAAGTTCACGACCGACTGTTTTGAACCTATGCCGAAAAGCGTGGTTGGGCCAAAGCCCTTCTGGCACCAACTTTAATTCTGGCAGCCACTCTCCCAGTGAGTTCACAAGCCGCTTCGCAGATGCACGTTACTTGGCAAGATCAGGTGATGCTGAACGCGAAAAAAGCGGGCCATCAGGGCAGGAATTAACAAAGTCCAGAAGGCCTTCATCTATAATCTGCTTGTGAATTGGCACGGCACGCTAACCACCTGCTTTCACCGTCCCAGCGTCGGGTGTGATGCGCAGAACATGGATGTCACCAACCTTCCGAAAATCCTCTTTGCGTAACTGGGTCATTTCCGAAACGCGCGTGCCCGTGAAAGCGCATAGGATCGGCACCCACCGCTTTGCTGCGGTCGAGGCCGGGTGCTCGCGGATAAGGCCGTTGATCGGCTCTAGCGGCTCATAATTGCGGGATGCGTTGATGACTGCCGTAGCCTCATCATCGGTATAACCTTGCTAACGGCTCAACACCCTCATTGGCTTACCTTGCGATACTTCGGCAGCGACGTTCTAAATATTTTCGGTTCTTACGCGCCCACTCAAGCAACGACTTAACGGCTGACAGGTAAATGTCGCTCACGGTCTTAGGTGCCAGCGGTATTTTGAGAAGGTGGTCGCGCCAATCACTGATCTAAGCCCAAGTCAGGCGGCGGGCGTCATCGTGCTTCACAAATTCGATCAGGCTTTCGATCACGGGTTCCTGCCGTTTGCCGCCGTACTTCTGGCGTCCTTCTGGCGTCC
>JBKJTI010000064.1:0-4661 GCA_046590425.1 Cypionkella sp.
CCCGCGATGGATCGCTTGTGGATTGAGGCTGCCGAAGGCCGCCGCCGCTTCCTCGACCGTATGACCCTCTCCTTCGCCCCCGATCATGCCGAGGCGGTGCTGGGTTATGAAAAAGCCATGCGCGACCGCAACCGTCTGTTGAAAGACCAGATCACCGACCCGCATTGGTACGGCGCGCTGGAATCCCAGATGGCAACCGCAGGCGCGCAGATCACCGCCAACCGCCAAGCCGCCCTGACCCGCCTGAGGCAAGCCCAACGAAACGCCGAAACCGCCTTCCCCCGCGCCGATCTGACCCTGACGGGCGAAGATGCCGACGATCTGGCCACAGCCCTATCCGATAACCGCCGCCGCGATATGGCGGCTGGCCGCAGCCTGATCGGCCCCCACCGCGCCGATATGTCAGCGATCTTCGCCGCCAAAGCCGTGCCCGCCGAGCAATGCTCCACCGGAGAGCAAAAGGCCCTGCTGATCAGCCTGATCCTCGCCAACGCCCGCGCGCTGGCGGCCGACCTTGGCGCAGCCCCCATCCTGCTACTGGACGAAGTCGCCGCGCATCTCGACACCGCCCGCCGCGCCGCCCTCTATGACGAACTCTGCGCCTTGGGCGCGCAAGCCTTGATGACCGGCACCGAAGCCGCGCTGTTCGACAGCCTCGGCCCCCGCGCGCAGTGCTTTACCGTGACCGAGACGGGTGGCATATCGCAGGTCCTAAGCGCGCCACCCGCCGCCCCGCATTAACCACCAGAAAGCCAGCGCCATGACCGTGACATTCTACGAACTCCTCCTTTACGCGGGCGGCATGGCGCTGCTTTGGGTGATCCCAGGCCCGGTATGGGTGGCGCTGACCGCCCGCGCGCTGTCGGGCGGCTTTGCCTCTGCGTGGCCGCTCGCCATCGGCGTCGCCTTGGGCGATCTGATCTGGCCAATGGCGGCGATCTTTGGCCTGACTTGGATCGTCTCGGTCTATGCCGATTTCCTGCACGCCCTGCGCTGGGTCGCGGCCGTGGTGTTCGTCGTCATGGGCATCCTGCTGATCCGCAAACCCGCCGTAGCCCCCACAACTGACGGGCGCATGACCAAGCCCGGCATGTGGGCGGGCTTTGCGGTGGGCGTCGCGGCGGTGATCGGCAACCCCAAAGCTATCTTGTTCTACATGGGCGTGCTGCCGGGGTTCTTTGATCTGTCACGCGTCAAAGCCCCCGACATCGCCGCGATTCTGCTGATCTCCGCAGCCGTCCCAATGCTGGGCAACATCGGCCTCGCGCTGTTTCTCGACCGCGCCCGCCGCCTGCTGTCCAGCCCGGAAAGCATCCGCAAACTCAACCTGATCTCGGGGATTTTGCTGATCGGCGTCGGCGTCGTGATTGCGGCGTCAAACCGCTAAATCTTGTGCCCAAGGCGTGACATCCCCCCCCCGAACCGCTATAAATGGCGGGTAATTCAAGGGGTGAAAACCACATGGCCATCGAGCCCAAGAAGCCTGAATCCTATGGCGCAGATTCTATCAAAGTTCTCAAAGGCTTAGAGGCTGTTCGCAAGCGTCCGGGTATGTATATTGGCGATACCGACGATGGCTCGGGCCTGCATCATATGGTCTATGAAGTCGTCGACAACGGCATTGACGAAGCTTTGGCCGGACATGCCACCGCCGTTACCGTAAAAATCCACGCTGACAGCTCGGTTTCGGTGCGCGACAACGGTCGTGGCATCCCGGTGGATATCCACAAAGAGGAAGGCGTTTCCGCCGCCGAGGTCATCATGACCCAGTTGCACGCGGGCGGCAAATTCAACAATACCGACGATTCCGGCAATGCCTACAAAGTCTCTGGCGGTCTGCACGGCGTTGGCGTTTCGGTGGTCAACGCTTTGTCGGAATGGCTGGAACTCACCGTCTGGCGCAACGACATCGAATACCGCGCCCGCTTTGAGCATGGCGAATGTGTGGTGCATGTCTACGAGGTTGGCCCCGCGCCGGGGATGCGCGGCACCGAAGTGCGCTTTTTGGCCGCCGCCAAAACCAACATCCCGGATGGCACGTTTTCCAACCTCGATTACAGCTTCAAAACGCTGGAACACCGTCTGCGCGAACTCGCCTTCCTGAACTCTGGTGTGCGGATCATCATTGAAGATGAGCGCCCTGCCGAG
This sequence comes from Cypionkella sp., assembly GCA_046590425.1. GTDB lineage: Bacteria > Pseudomonadota > Alphaproteobacteria > Rhodobacterales > Rhodobacteraceae > Cypionkella. The sequence continues at coordinate 2,149 of JBKJTI010000064.1, forward strand.
CCTTTGCACACCGAGCTTTACTATGACGGCGGTGTCAAAGAATTCGTGAAATACCTCGACCGCTCCAAGACCTCGATCATGGCTGAACCGATTTATATTATTGGTGAACGCAATGGCATCGTGGTCGAAGTAGCGATGTGGTGGAACGACAGCTATAATGAGATGGTGCTGCCGTTCACCAACAACATCCCGCAACGCGACGGCGGCACCCATTTGGCGGGCTTTCGGGGGGCTTTGACCCGCACCATCAACGCCTATGCGCAATCATCGGGCATCGCCAAGCGCGAGAAGATTGATTTCACCGGCGATGACGCCCGTGAAGGTCTGACCTGCGTGTTGTCGGTGAAAGTGCCCGATCCGAAATTCTCCAGCCAAACCAAAGACAAATTGGTGTCGTCCGAGGTGCGCCCGGCGGTTGAAAACATGGTCAACGAAAAGCTGGCTGAATGGTTTGAAGAAAACCCGCAGAACGCAAAGATCATCGTCGGCAAGATCATCGAGGCCGCAATGGCCCGCGAAGCCGCCCGCAAGGCCCGCGAGTTGACCCGCCGTAAGAGCGCTTTGGATGTGGCAAACCTGCCCGGCAAACTCGCCGATTGTCAGGAGAAAGACGCCTCCAAGGCCGAGATTTTCCTCGTCGAGGGTGACTCGGCTGGGGGTTCCGCCAAGCAAGGCCGTTCCCGCGCCAATCAGGCCGTGTTGCCGCTGAAAGGCAAGATCCTGAACGTTGAACGCGCCCGGTTTGACCGGATGCTGGCGAGCCAAGAAATCGGCACGCTGATCACAGCACTCGGCACTGGCATTGGCCGGGATGAGTTTGATATCAAGAAGTTGCGTTACCACAAGGTCGTGATCATGACCGACGCCGATGTCGACGGCGCGCATATCCGCACCCTGATCCTGACCTTCTTCTTCCGGCAAATGCCGCAGCTGATCGAAGGCGGCTTCCTTTATATCGCCCAACCGCCGCTCTATAAAGTCGCGCGCGGCAAGTCTGAGGTTTACATCAAAGACCAAGCAGCACTTGAAGATTACCTGATCGACATGGGTGTCGAAGGCGCCGTTCTGGCCCTGCCGACGGGGGAAGAAATCGCCGGCGCCGACCTGCGCCGCGTCATTGACGGCGCGCGCCAGTTCCGCCGCGTGCTCGACAGCTTCCCGACCAACTACCCGCGCGGTATTCTCGAACAAGCCGCCCTCGCCGGCGCGTTCGACCAAGGCCAAGCCGACGCCGATCTGCAAGCCGTCGCCACCACCGTCGCCACCCGCCTGAACCTGATCGCCCCCGAATACGAAAAGGGCTGGAGCGGTCGGATCACCCAAGACCACGGCATCCGCCTATCCCGCGTGCTGCGCGGTGTCGAAGAACTGCGCACTCTGGACGGGGCCGTGCTGCGCTCGGGTGAAGCCCGCCGTCTTGCCGCGATTTCACGCGAAACCCGCGACCACTACCGTGACCCGGCCCGCCTGACCCGCAAAGACCGCGAACAACTGGTGCATGGCCCGATTGATCTGCTGAAGTCGATCCTCGCAGAAGGCGAAAAAGGCCTGACCCTGCAACGCTACAAGGGTCTGGGCGAGATGAACCCGGAACAGCTTTGGGAAACCACCCTCGACCCCGAAGCCCGCACCCTGCTGCAAGTCAAAATTGATGATCTCGCCGAAGCCGACGACATCTTCACCAAACTGATGGGCGATGTTGTGGAACCCCGTCGTGAGTTCATTCAGGCCAATGCGCTGAACGTCGAGCATCTCGACGCCTGAAAACTGGGGCCCGCACCAAGCGGGCCCTTACCAAGCCTTGGTTAAATCGGCAAAAACCACAAAGCTAGAAATGGCCCCGGCCCCGCTCGCATCGCGTGCAAAATCCCCGGCGGATTGTAGATGAACCCCTGCGGCCCCGGATCGGTCCAATCCATCCCCGCGTTCCACCACTCCCCCGCGTTCAGCGGCAGATAGACCTCGGCAGGCGGATGGCTATGATCGGGATACAAAGTGCCCGGCGCCATCACCGTCACCCCCAGCCAGACATCGTTCCGCTGCTCCAGCCCGCCCGGCCCAAGGATCAGCGCATTGGCGTGCCCGTTCCAGAACGCCGCATCGCTTGGGTCCGCCGAAGCCCGCCGCTGCCAGCGCAGCAACGGCGCAAGCTTGGCAAAACTCTGCGCCAAGGCCCCCGGATTGCCCGCCACCGCCGGGGAGATCCAATCGCAAACCGGCAGCCGCTCGGCCGCAACACCCGACACACCCTGCGATCCACGCCACCGCCTCACCACCTCGGCGGCAAGCTCTGCAGCCGCCCCCGTGGTCACGGCAAGCCCCGCCTCGGCAGCCTGCAGAAAATCGCTGAGAACCCTGTCGCGCATCGCCACGCCCCCACCCTGATTTAGATCGCCCTGATTAGGAATGGTGACCCCGGCGTGATTCGAACACGCGGCCTACGGTTTAGGAAACCGTCGCTCTATCCGGCTGAGCTACGGAGTCACGCGACCCTACATGCGAAAAATCCTGCG
>JBKJTI010000219.1:0-6007 GCA_046590425.1 Cypionkella sp.
GGTTCTCACCGAGGCTTCGGTGCAGGGCAAGCGCGACAAACTGGTCGGCCTGAAAGAGAACGTCATCGTCGGCCGTCTGATCCCGGCAGGCACCGGCGGGGCAACCCGTGTGGTGAAGGCCGTGGCCGCCGACCGCGATACCGTGGTGATCGACGCGCGCCGCTCGGAAGCCGAAATCGCAGCGGCCTTGGCTGCTCCGGTTGCGGTGGCAGCGCCTGCGGCCTTCGCATCGGACAGCCGCGACGAGTGATCGTCTGACATGAACCGCAAAGGCCCCCCGCGCAATCGGGGGGCCTTTTGCATATCATCTGACGCGCGTCGGATGAAAGCCGGAGCAAACACTCTTTACGCCGCCCCGGACTTGATCCGGCGTCTCGACTCTCTGCGCCATGACCTGAGGCCCCGGATCAAGTCCGGGGTGGCGCGGCGCAGGTTCCGCGTGGCGAATTTCGCCGTGTGGCCGCGTCAAACACCATCCGCACTGGAAATGGCAGCGCAAAACTGAGAAACTGCCGCCCGTGAAATATGCTCTGCGCGTCTTTGCTCTTACCTTGGGCCGTCTCAATCTGTGGATTGTGGCTCTGTTTCTGGCTGGTCTGCTGCAGCATCAACAGGCGACGCAGCAAATCAGCTTTGCCGATCAGATCAGTGCGCAACCCGTCAGCCTATTGGCCGCAACGCCAAAGTTTTCTCTGGCGAAGACCGCAGCACCTGAAACCCGCGCCCGGTTGATCCCGCTGCTCGACACGGCGTCAGACACCGCGTCAGTGCCGCCAGCGGGCTTTCATCAACTGCGCGGCACGGCCCTGACGCCCGCACCGCGCCAGTCGATCCGCCACGGTTGGCAAGCCCGCGCACCCCCGTCTTTGCTTGCAACAACTCTGATCTGACCCAACCGTCTGCGCGCAGCCTTGCGCTCATCCGGTCGTGCTTCGCAATGCAATGCAAGGATACAATGTGACGTCCGAAAGTAAAACCAATGCCGCCCCTCCGCCCGATCAGGCCGCGCCAGACTTTCCCGTCGAAAGCGGCAAACAAATTTTGATCAACTGGATCATTGTCGCTCTCGGTCTTGGTGGTATCGCCGCTGTCGGTGCCCTGCTCCCCGAACTCCTGTGAGGCCGAAATGAAAAGCAACACTCTGAAACTGACCATCGCAGCCCTGATCGCCCTCGCCATCTTGGGCGGCGATTTCATCTCATCGCTGACGCTGTGATAGGGCAGGGCGCGGGGCAGCAAACCCCGCGCCTTGCCACCCGGACGCCGTGCAATTTCATCTTGGCGAAAATACTCCCCGCGGAGCGTTCACCGCATCCGCTAAAACGCGTTCTCCAAAAAGTCGTAGGGTGGGGTTCCACCCCACCACGCGGATATTGAAACCTTAACAGATCCTTAATTCCTCTGCCCCATCCCCTTGAATCAAAACACATAAAAACGGTCCCGAGTTGGGACCGGCCTTCAGCCCCTTCAAAACCCTCCCCCCTTTCCCCCGCCATCCCCACCTGATACCCATCCGAGTGGGGGAACACATGGCCATTTCAGACAACATGCGCGGCGCGCTTTACATGAACCTGTCGATGTTCGCCTTCACGGTGAACGACGCGATCATGAAATCCCTGACCCACGAGCTCCCGCTCTACCAAACCATCGCCCTGCGTGGCATCGTGGCGGTGCTGGGCCTGATCGTTCTCGCCCGCGCCACTGGCGGCTTGCGCCTGCCCGGCAATCGCCATGACCGCGCCCTGATCGCCCTGCGCTCGCTCGCCGACGTGGCCGCGACGATCCTGTTTCTCACCGCACTGAAACACATGCCGCTGGCCACCCTGTCGGCGGTGATGCAAGTCACCCCCCTCGCCGTCACTCTCGCCGCCGCCCTCTATTTTGGCGACCGGATCGGCTGGCGCCGGATGCTGGCGATCACCATTGGCTTTCTCGGCGTGATGCTGATCATCCGTCCGGGGATGGAGGGTTTCACCATCTGGTCGGTGCTGGGCCTCGGCTCGGTCGCCACCGTGGTGTTCCGCGATCTCTCCGTCCGCCGCCTCAGCGGGGCAGTGCCCTCTTTGGTCGTTGCCCTCGGCGCAGGTTTTGCCGTGATGGTGATGGGCTTCATTGGTTCCGCCATCGAAGGCTGGCAAACCATCACCCCCTTGCAAGCCCTGCAACTGCTGGGGTCCGGCAGCATGGTGATCGTCGGTTATATCTACTCGGTCAGCGCTATGCGGGTGGGCGACATCGGCTTTGTCGCCCCGTTCCGCTACATGTCGCTACTCTGGGCGATCATCCTTGGCTGGGTGTTTTTTGCGACCTTCCCCGATGGCTACGCCCTGATCGGCGCTTCGATTGTGGTTGCCACCGGCATCTACACCCTGCTGCGCGAGCGAAAACTGCGCCAACTCGCCCGCGCCGTCGCGTGACAGTTTGCAAGGCCGCAGCGGCTGGCCTATAGACTCGGCCAAAGAGCAGGCCTTCAAGGTCAGGAACCCAATGACCCGTATTTCCGTAGTGATCCCCGCCAAGAACGAAGCCGAGAATATCGTCAGCCTTGTCGAAGGCATCGACCGGGCCTTGGCCGAACTCGCGCCGTTTGAGATCATCGTGGTGGATGACTGCTCGACCGATAATTCCGTGGCGGTTCTGCAAACCCGCGCCGAAACCATGCCGCATCTGCGGATCGTCCGGCATGACCGCTCGGGTGGCCAAAGTGCCGCCGTTCATTCCGGCGTCAAAGCCGCGACGGCCTCAGTGATCTGCACCCTTGACGGTGACGGGCAGAACCCGCCCGAGGAACTGCCGAAACTGGTGGCGCCGATCCTGAATGATACCACAGGCCGGATCGGTCTGGTGGCGGGTCAAAGAGTGGATCGGCAGGACACATGGTCCAAAAAATACGCCTCGAAATTCGCCAATGGGATTCGGGGCTGGATCTTGCAGGATGGCACGCGGGATACCGGCTGCGGGCTGAAAGCCTTCCGGCGTGAGGGGTTTCTGGCGCTGCCCTATTTCGATCACATGCACCGCTATCTGCCCGCCTTGTTCAACCGCGATGGTTGGCAGGTGGCGCATGTCGATGTGTCGCATCGGCCACGCGGGGCAGGGCGGTCAAACTATTCCAACATCCAACGGGCTTTGGTCGGGATTGTCGATTTAATCGGCGTGGCGTGGCTGTTACGCCGCCGCAAGAAGGCGCGTGTTGTGCCCGATACTGCTTCGCGTGACGCCAAATGATGCACGATCTGCTGACCAAACTGGGGGCAAGCACGGCCACCGATATCATTTGGCTGACCGTCGGGCTGCTGGGGCAGTTGATGTTCACCGGTCGGTTTATCGTGCAGTGGATCGCCTCCGAGCGCGCAGGCAAATCGGTGATGCCGGTGGCGTTCTGGTATTTCTCGATCATCGGCGGGCTGATCGTGCTGGCTTACGGCATCCACAAGCTGGATCTGGTGATCATTCTGGGTCAGTTGCCGGGAGTGGTGGTGTACAGCCGAAACCTGTGGCTGATCCATAAGGGCCGCAAGGCCGGATTTGATGAGGCTGGGCTTGACTGAGCGCACCTTGACTGAACCTCAGCAAACAGCAAGCTGGTTCCGCCAGGCGCTGCTGATCGTCGCGGTGATCACCCTGCTGCGCTGGCTGTTGTTGGCGTTTGACCACACCGATCTCTATGTCGATGAGTCGCAATACTGGCTCTGGGGGCAGGAGTTCGCGTTTGGCTATTACTCCAAACCGCCGCTGATCGGCTGGCTCATCGGTGCCGTCACCACGCTTGCAGGCAGCGACAGCACATTCTGGGTGCGGATGCCCGGAGCGTTTTTGCATGGGGCCACCGCGCTGATCCTCGGCGCTTGGGCCGCACGGCTGTATGGACCACGCGCGGCAATCCTGACCGCTGCCACCTATGCCACGGTGCCGTTTGCCGCCTTGGGCAGCCTGCTGATCTCCACTGATACGGTGATGGCCCCATTCTTTGCCGCCGCCATATACGCCCATCATCGCCTGCTGGAATCGCGTGCGCCGAAGTTCGCGCTTTGGGCCGGGGCGGCAATTGGCGGGGCCTTCATGGCGAAATACGCCGCGATCTATTTTCTGATCGGCGTGGCGTTGGCGACATTGCGCCCCGAGGGTCGGATCGGCTGGCGCAACGCGGCGCTGATGCTGCTGGCTTTCGCGGGGGTGATTTCCGGCAACCTGATCTGGAACGTCTCGCACCAGTTCACCACGATCTCGCATACCGTCGATAATGTCGGCTGGGTCCGCCAAGACAATCCCCTTGCTGCGCTGAATTTCGCCAGTGCGCCGGAGTTCATCCTAAGCCAATTCGCCGTCACAGGTCCGGTGATCTTCGCCGCCGTGCTACTGGCGATCCGCAAACTGCCGATCCAAGCCGCTTTCATCCTCCCGCCGCTGCTGGTCGTGACCGTGCAGGCTCTTTTGGGCACAGCACAGGCGAATTGGGCCGTCGCCGCCTATTTCGCCGGAATCCCGCTAGCCATTGGCCTTTTGCAAAGCCGCCCGCGCTGGCTGACGGCATCCTTCGCGCTGAACGCCGTTTTCTGCATTTCCCTGCCGCTGCTGACCATCTTCACCGGTATCCAGTGGCAAGGCGCGCCGCTGATCGAGCGTCAACTGGGCCGTGCCGCGATGAGCCGTCAGATCATTGCCATAGCGCACGCCCAAGACGACCCACCGATCCTTGCCGACAATCGCTCCGTACTGGCCGATCTGTTCTACACCGGTCAATCCGAGGGCCTGACCTACTACGCCCCCCGACCGAAAGGCCGTGCGCAAAACCACTACGAACAGCGCTATCCCTTGCCCGCTGATCTGACCGGGCCGCTGCTGTGGATCACCAAGACCGCCCCCGCCTGCGCGACGGCAACTTACCCGCTAGACCCAACAGGCGGAGCGTATCGGACGTCCGGTCTGGCCGCCTACCTCGTGCCCGCCGGATGTGCCAATGGCCAGCAATAGAACCATCGCGCTGCTGGTCGGACTGATCGGCCTTACCCTGCTGATCTTCAGCCTCTGGCCGGGGATCGACCTTACGGTGTCGGGCTATTTCCATGATGCCACCGGTTTCCCGATTAAACGGAACGTCGCGGTGGAGTTTTTGCGCAACCAGATCTGGAATGGCGCGCTGCTGATGGCCTTTGTGGCGGCAGTGTTGCTGGGTCTGTCATACTGGCGCAAGACTGATCCATGGTTCTGGGGCTATATTCTGGCCGTTTTTGTGATCGGGCCGGGTCTTGCGGTGAACCAAGGTTTCAAAGCCTATTGGGGCCGCGCCCGCCCCACCCAGATAACCGAGTTCGGCGGCACGGCGCATTTCTCTCCGGCTTGGCAGATCAGCGACCAATGCCAGAAGAACTGCTCTTTCGTCTCGGGCGAGGGCGCGGGCACCACCGCCCTGACCATCGCGATCCTGATGATACTTTATCGCTACCGAGCGCGCCTCAGCCCGTGGCTTTACCGTATAGCCCAAGCCGCAGCTCTGTTATTCTTGGGCTTCGTCGGCTGGCAACGCGTCGCGGCGGGCGGGCATTTCCTGTCGGATGTGTTGCTTTCGGCGCTTCTGGTCACTCTGATCGCCGCCGTGCTCGCGCGTGTCATGCTGAACCGTGACACAGCCAGCAGCTAGCCCCTGCGGCTGTTGACATCCGGGGCGACTCTGTCTATCAGCCGCGCTATCTAAGGCTCCCTCTCTCTTTCGGGCCAAGGATTCTATCGCTTGATGTGGTCATGATCCGGGTTCAACACTCCGATCCTCTGGAATTCCACCGCAACGCCCCCTCGGGGTGTCGTCTGCGGTTTTATCTTTTTGTGATCTGCACAGAAAGACGTCGAGAAGCAGTGCCCCGAAGCTCGGGGCGAGTATTGACAGTCCCTTAACGGGGCAACACGAGGTAGCTGAATGCCGACTATTCAACAGCTCATCCGCAAACCGCGGGAGCCTAACGTCCGCAAGTCCAAGTCGCAGCACTTGGAATCTTGCCCGCAGAAACGT
>JBKJTI010000032.1:0-9119 GCA_046590425.1 Cypionkella sp.
AGATAATCCTCGCGCGTGCCAGCCGAGCGGTGATCCACCCCGGTCATCGAAAACAGACTGGGGGCAACGCGTCGATAGTCTGGGTGCGTCACCAGTTCCGGCGGCACGGAAACCACATCAATCCCCGCCTCCTCTGCCGCCGCCGCTTCCTCCAGCGTGAACAGCCGCAGCATGGTCAACTGACCCTTGCCCTTTTTTGCCCGCAAATCGGCAACCGTCGGTTTCTTGCGCATGTCCCTACCCCAATTCAATTTCAACGCGACCGCCCACCACCCGCACCGGATGCCGCTTCAGATCAACGCATACCGGCGCGCGCAACGCAGCCCCCGTGCGGTAGTTGAACCGCCCGTTGTGCTTGGGGCACTCAATCGTGTCACCATCCACCAAACCATTGCAAAGATGCACCTTTTCATGCGTGCAAAGCCCGTTCGTTGCATGAAACGTGCCGTCCGGGGCGTGATAGATCGCATAGGTTTCCCCAGCATGATCAAACCGGATCAGGTCTTCCGCGTCGATGTCATCCACCCCGCAGGCATCAATCCAGGCCATATCAGACCCCTTCTCTGGCAATTTCAATGTCATGAAACTCATCGCGGTAAGGCCGCGCCGTCGCGGGTAGCGCTTTACGCGCATAGTGGTTTGGATCACTCCGCTGGCGCAGCAAGGCGCGGGTCATCTCGACATAGGCGGCGTAAATCGAGGGGTTCGGCACAGGCAGATCATGCTTGATCGCCTCATGCAGACGCGGCAGCGCGTGATAGGGCACCATCGGGAACATGTGGTGTTCGACATGGTAATTCATGTTCCAATACAGCCACCGACTGATCGGGTTCATATAAACGGTGCGCGAGTTCAAACGGTGATCGACCACATCTTCAGCGAGGCCACCGTGTTGGATGAGGCCAGTCATATACATATGCCAACAACCGTAAATCCGCGCCCCCCCAATCAGCATCAGCGGCAGCCAAGACTGCAAGCCAACCGCCGCAAGGATCGTCGCGGCATAGATCGCAATATGCAGCCGCGCCCAGAACACTGCCTTGTGACGCTCGGATTCAGGGATATAGGTCTTCTCGCCGTCATTCAGCCCGACAAAAGCGTGCCGCGCCAAGGTGCGCAAGTCGTAGAAAATGAACGGAATCCCAATGAAGTTCAGCGCCGCCATCACGATGCGCGGCGGGCGCATGAAGCCGATTTCCGGGTCTAACCCGACGATAATCGTATTGGTGTGATGCCGCGCATGGCTCCACCGCCAGGTCGTCGGGTTGCGCATCACCATAAAGCTGGCGATCTGGTAAACCCAGTCATTCATCCACGGCGTCTTGAACGCAGTGCCATGCCCCGCCTCGTGCCAGCGGCTGTCGCAGGCCGAGCCGTAAAGCAGCCCGTAGGCAAAGAAGAACGGAACGCAAGCCCAGCTTCCCCAGAAATAGCTGCCGCCAATCCCGGTCAGCACCAACAGCCCCAACCAGATCACCGTATCACGGATCGCAGGCCCGTCGCGGCGCTGCATCAACTCTTTCATCTGCTTGCGCGGCACGTCCGAGTGATACCATTCCGCCGAAGCCAAACCGATTTCCTCGGCATGGGCACGGCTTTCCCCGGTCAGGCTGTAGTCGCGGGGGGAATAAATGCGGGTGAAAATGCTCATGGCATGGTCCTTCGTCTTTAGCCCTCAGCGTCCGCTCAAGTGCGGAAACTGGCCAGAGGGCATGGGAAAATCGTCAGTTGGTTGCGCTGCGATGGCGCGGATAGCGGCTTCGGATTTGGCGATCTGGCCGACCCCATCCAGCACCTTGAACCGGGTCTGATATTGCCGCGCCTCTTGCGGCCCCAGCCAGATCATCTCGCCCCGATCCCGTGCGGCTTGATTGCCAAGCACATGATGCGTCGAGGGTTCAATCCCCATCACATAAGCGCCGGACTGGTAGTATTGCCACTGATAGGCACAGGGGAACTGATCCTTTCGCGTGGTAACTTCGATCCCTAAGCCAATGCGATCATTGACCAAAGCGACAGGCACCTCTCCGGCAGCATTCGCCGCCATCTCATGCTGCCAAACCTGCTCGGCAAAGCCATTGCTGGGACCGGGCGCGCGGCTGTAGCCCACCCCCTGCGTCTGGTAGCGTTCGCCATGCGCGGCCCAAGTAACATCCTTGATCGGCGCCAGATACCGCGCGCCTTCCTCCAAAACCGGATGGCCGATGTTGATGTGGTAAAACATCATATGCGGCGTTTGCAGGAAGCCTTCATTGACCACCCGGTCAGACAGCCGGATTTCATTGCCGCCCACATCAGCCTCAATCCGGCGATAGAGCACCAGATTTTCGCCAAACACCGTGGCCTGAGTGACCACCCCCTCGGCCCAAAGCACGCAAGCGTCGCCGTCCCAAGCCTCGCCATATCCCATCAACCGCGCCGGGATCGTAGACACCCGCCCGTGCAAGCCGTGGCTCGCGGTCTTGCGCCCCGGATAATTGTAGCTTTCGGTCGAAACCACCTCCGGCCCCAGAACGTGATCCAACCCGCATGTCACCAGAAACCCCGAGAAACTGCGCGCCCAACTAAAACCGCCCTCGCCGTCGGCGTCATGCAATCCCGGATGCCGAAACCCTGCCGCCGAGTGCCAGCCTATCGCGCGCCCGTTATGCTCTACCTCGGAAATATCCATCGCCCGATCCACCAGCACAGAAAACCGCAAGCCCGAGCCGGAGCGAAACTCCAGCATCCGCAACCCACGCTCCAGCCCGTCGCCCAACGTCATCAGCCGCACGCCGGCAAACTGACTCAGATTGCCTGCATGGGCCGCAACCTCGCGCCGTGTCATGGATTTTCCGTATAGCTGCGGCAAGCGCACTCTCCTGCAAAAACCGGGCGGCGCACCACAGCGCCGCCCGCCGTGGCTTACAACCCGTGGGCCGCGAATTTTCCGTCCATGAACGCCTTCGAACGCGGCACATCGGCCTCGTCCAAATGCTCGACGATCATCGAAATATTCGGGTGCTTTTTCGCCAGCAGTTGCAGATAAAGATCGTAGTTCAAAGACCCCGTCCCCGGCGCGTTCAACACGATCTCGCCGACACCCCGGAAGGTATGCGACGCCAAAGCATCATCATCACCAATATCCGCGTGCTTCTCGGATTTATCATCGCCCGCCCGCGCCACATCCTTGGCATGGGCAATCTTGATCTTGTCCGACAGCGTGTCGAACACCTGATGCAAGATTCCGTCCATGTTATCAATGTTGTGCGACTCGAAGTAGTTGGTCGGGTCCATCAACAGACCCAGCCCCGGATGATCGACCTGCGCGAACATTTTCACGGTTTCCTCGACCGAGCCCACCACGTTGTTCACATAGGTTTCCAAGAGGAACATCGAACCGTGATCGTAAGCCTCTTGTGCGAGCTCTGCGATGATCCTACGGCAGGCTTCAAAGCCTTCCTCAGTCTTGTTCTTCGGATCCGACATCCATTCGGACTCGGTATTATACGTCCCCGTCTCCGAGATCACATAGGGCGTCCCCAGCGCGCGCGCGTTGCGGATGATGTCCTTCAAGCGGTCCACATTGGCTTTGCGATGCGCCAGATCGGGGTGGATGATATTGGTGTAGCCCGAGATGCAGCTGATCGGCAGGTCATGCGCGCGGAACGTGTCGCGCACGCGTCTGCAGTTCGCCGCCGTCAGATTGCCGTGGCTCAGGTCAATATCCTTGAAATGCAGGTCCAACTGCACGGTGTTAAAGCCGTGGCTGCGGATTTTCCTGGCCGACTCTTCCAAGCCATAGGGGAAATATCCCGAAAAAATACCCAGTTGCATCATGGTGAAGTTCCTCCCTCAGTTCGTTGAAATTTCAGACAATTTAACGGTGCGCCCCTCTGCGATTGAACGGTAGCCCGCCTCAATCAACGCAACCGTCTTGACATTATCGGCCACCGAAAGCGCCGGTGGCGTGCCGGTTTTCACCGCATGTTGCAACTGCTCCATCACGCCGATGAACGCCTGCGGGAACCACATCGTATCCCAAGTTGGGCTAACCCATTTGCCGCCCGTCGCGGTTTGCGAGGCATAGGTCAGCGTAGAAGCCGCCCCGGTTGGCCAGCCAATCGAGCCCTTGGCGACCCCAGCCGTCCCCTCCACCCGGAAGGTGATGCTCTGGTCATTATCATAGCCCTCAGCACGCGGGCCGGACCACACGTCTTCCAAACTCACCGCCAAAACACCGGACTCAAACCGCAGCGTGGAAACCGTGATCCCGTCCGAATGTTCAAACGTCGTGCGCGGGTCTTTGCGGGTTTGGGTGGTGATTTCAGTAGGCTCACCGAACAAAAACCGCAGCACGTCCAGATGGTGCACCGACATATTCGCCAGAGTCAGCCGATCATAATCGGCCAGAAACCCCTGCCAATGCGGGATCGCGTGCATGTCGATCTGCGCGAACACGATCTCGCCCAGATCGCCCCGGTCGATGACCTGTTTCAGCACCCGCATCGACTGGTCGTAGCGCATGTTCTGATTGACGCTTAACACCTTGCCCGCCTGCGCCGCCGCATCGCGCAACGCAATCGCATCGGCCAGCGTCAACGCCAGCGGCTTCTGCGCCAAGATCGCCTTGATATGCGGCTGCTTTAGCGCCGCATAAATCAGCGCAGGCTGCTGATCCGGCGGATAGGCGATGTCGAGAACCTCAATCGACGGGTCCGCAATCAGTGCCTCTGGCGTGGCATGAACCTTCGCAATCCCCCACCGCTCCGCCACCGCAGCGGCCTTCGCCTCGGTCCGGCTGGCAATCGCCCCAACCTTGAACCCCGCCTCATGATAGGCCGCCAAATGGCACTCCGCCATGATCATGCCAGCACCTATGCAGCCGATCACCAGATCATTGGTCCGCACCACGGGATCGGGCTGAAACCCCAACGCGTCGCTCATATTCTGTCCCCTCCCAAGGATGGGACGGCGGATTTAGGCAGCGCCTCACCACCAGCCCCGAAATACATCACCCGCGCCGGATCACAGCCAAGACCCACCAAAGCGCCCACCCGAATATTCGGCTGCCCGCGCAGCATCGCCCGCAACGGCTGCGCGCCAGCGCTCAAAGTCACCACGGTATATCCGCCCAAGGGTTCAACCTCGGACACCGTCGCAGGCACCCCCGCACCACCTTCCCAAGCCGACACCCGCAAATCCTCTGGCCGCAGCCCGATCTCTGCGACGCCCGACTGCGGCGCAGCCGAAACCTGCAACGCCCCCGCCGCGGCCGCAAACCCCGCCCCCGTCTGCTGCACGGGCAGAATATTCATCACCGGGCTGCCCAGAAACCGCGCCACATAAGTCGTTGCCGGATGGTCATAAATCTCCACCGGGCGGCCAATTTGTCGGATTGCGCCATGCTGCAAAATTGCCATCCGGTCGGCCACCGACATGGCTTCCTCTTGATCATGCGTGACATAAATCAGCGTCCGCCCCGCCTCGCGCTGGATGCGTTTCAACTCCACGCGGGTTTCCTCGCGCAACCGTGCATCCAACGCCGAGATCGGATCATCCATCAAATACGCCGCCGGATCGCGGACCAAGGCCCGTGCAATAGCCACCCGCTGCCGCTCGCCGCCCGACAATTGCCCCGGCATCTTGTGCAGGATATGGCCGATATGCAGCTTCTCCGCCGCGTCCTTCAACCGCGCCTCGATCTTCGCAGGCGCTTCCCGCCGTTCCACCAGTGGAAACCGCACATTATCCGCCGCCGTCATATGCGGGAACAGGGCCAAATTCTGAAACACCATCGCGATATTTCGCGCCGCTGGAGACACCTCGTTGACCGCGCGGCCATCAATCAAAATCTCGCCACTATCCGGCTTCTCCAGCCCCAGGATCAGCCGCAAGATCGTGCTCTTGCCAGACAGCGGCGGCCCAAAAAAGCAGAAAAATTCATTGTCGGCGACGGTGAAGCTGGCATCATCTACCGCCAAAGTCTGACCGTAGCGCTTGGTCACATTGCGAAAGGCAATCTCGGCCATTCTATTGTCCCCTCAATGCAGCACCGGATGCGGCATCAAACAACCGCACAGCACTGGGATGCGGCGCGAAATGCAACGCCCGCCCCATCTCAAACCCGGCATCATTTTCAAACACCGTCTTGGCCGAAGCCGCCCCCTCGCCCAGATGCAGGATCGTCCGCGCCCCGATGCGTTCGACAAAACTGATCGGCATCGCCATGCCCTGCCCTTCTGAAACCCGGGCCGCCTGCTCTGGCCGAAATCCGAACACCACATCACCCTTGGCGCGCCTTGCCGCCGCCGCCTGTTCCGGTGCCAGCGGCAAGGAATGACCCAAGGCCCCCAGATCAATCGCCATCTGCCCATCGCTTTCAGTCGGACGCCCATGCAACAGGTTCATCCCCGGCGAGCCGATAAACCGCGCCACAAACAGGTTCGCCGGATCGTTATAAATCTGCAGCGGAGTCCCCACCTGCAGCAACACGCCATGGTCCATCACCGCAATCCGGTCGGCCATCGTCATCGCTTCCAACTGGTCATGCGTGACGTAAACCATGGTCTGCTCAAAGCTGCGTTGCAGCCCCTTCAACTCGGACCGCATCACCGCCCGGAACGCCGCATCGACGTTCGACAACGGCTCATCCAGCAGGAAAATCGCAGGCTCCATGATCGCCGAACGCCCAATCGCCACCCGCTGCAGGATGTTCACCGACAACCCCGCAGCAGTCCGATCCAGCATCGGCGTCAGTTGCAACAATTCGGCCATCGCATTGGTGCGCCGCACCACCTCATCGGCTGGCCTGCGTGTCGCGCGCAGCCCATAAGACAGGTTCTGCCGCACCGTCATATGGGTGAAAATCGCGTAGTTCTGAAACACAAAGCCCACGCCGCGCCGCCCCATCGGCACGCCCGCCATATCGCGGTCGCCAAACAGAATACGCCCCTCGCTAGGCGTCTCCATCCCCGCGATCATGTTCATCGTGGTGGATTTGCCGCAGCCCGAAGGCCCCAACAGCGCCACGAACTCGCCATCCGCAATCGTCAGATCCATCGTCTTCAGCGCGGTAAACGCCCCAAAGCGTTTCACCAGATGTTCCAGTCGGATCATGCTCATGCCCGCACCCGTCCCATACGTTTCAAGGCCCAGACACAGACCACCGACAGCACGATCAGGATCGCCAAAGCAATCGCCGCAACATAGCCCCAGATGAGATCCTGAGTGGCGATTTTATAAATGTAGACAGAGATGGTTTCCGTCGCCACACCCGGCCCGCCGCCGGTCATGATGAACAATGTGTCGAAAATCTTGAAACACTCGATCACACGTATCGCCAGCGCGATCCCGATGATCGTTTTCATCCTTGGCAGCACAATCGAGGTGAACCGTTGCAACGGATTGGCCCCCAGCAGGGTCGCCGCCCGCACTTGATCTTCTGGCACGCCGACCAAACCTGCGAGCAATATCAAAAACATCAGCGGCGTCCATTGCCAGATGTCCGCCACCATTACCGCGACCAAAGCCAGGGTCGGGTCAGACAACCACGCAATCGTGACCGGGCTGCCCGTGAACATCGCCAGAATGTCATTCACCGGCCCGCCGGACTGGAACAGCATGAAAAACATGTAGCCCGCCACCGCCGGCACCACCATCATCGGCATGATCAGGATCGAATAAAACACCCGCTTGCCCCTGAAATCGTCAATGAACAGGGTGGCGAGGCCCAGACCCAGCATGAACTCAATTGGCACGCAAACCGCCATCACAAACGCCGTCCGCCCCAGTGCGGCCCAGAGCCGGCCATCGCTCAACAGATCGCTGTAATTGGCAAAGCTGTTCCAGAACTGCCACGCCTGCGGCCAGCTTTGCCCCGACAGTGGCGACCAATCGGTCAGCGAAATATAGGCCTGCATCAGCAGCGGAAACACCGAGATAAACAGCACCAGCACCTGCGCAGGCAGGGTCAGCCGGAAGCCCAAACGTGCGGATTCGTCCTTCATTGCTTCAACGCTCCAAACGTCAATCCGCGCACAAGATGCTTCTGGATCAACACGCCCAACACCACAGGTGGCACCGCAGCCATCAGCCCCAATGCGGCCTTCGCGCCATAAAGCTGCCCGGTCATCGACGAGGAAAGCGAGGCCATATAGACCGGAATCGTCACCCACTCCCGCGTCGTCAGCAGCAGCGCGATCAGGTAATCCGACCAGTTCAGGATGAACACGAACAGCGCGGCGGATGCCAAAGGCGCACGCATCATCGGCAAAGTGATCCGCCAGAACACTCGTGCGCGGGAGCTACCTTCGACCAAAGCCGCTTCCTCAATTTCCTTCGGCATATCGTCGAAAAAGGTTTTCATCAGCCAGAACGCGAAGGGCAAAGTGACAATCCCGTAGACCAGCGCCAGCCCCCACCAGGTGTCGGTCATGTTGAAAAACGCCCACATGATCATCACCGGGGTCATCACCGCCATCGGTGGAAACAGCCGCAACTGCACCAGCGCCAACGGCAGATTGCCGCCCGATCCGAACCGCGACAGCCCATAAGCCGCCGCCGTTCCCGCCGTCATCGCAATCACTGTGCCGATGCCTGCCGACAGGAACGAGGCCAAAATCGGCTTCAGCGCGGTGCGGTCCAGCGCCACGATCAGATCGGAGTTACTCACCCCAAACACAAAGCGGAAATTGTCCAAGGTCGGCGCTTTCGGCCACCACGTCAGCGCAGCACCCGTCGCTTGCCATTCAGGGATTGGCTTGAACGCCATCGACGCCATCCACAGGATCGGGATCAGCGTGACGGCCACCGCCGCGAGGATCATCGTGTATCGAAATGCTTCAAAGGCCAGCGAGCGGGTCATTTTTCTTCCAAACATCATTGGGTTGGTCGGCGCGCAGTGTCCGCGCCGACCAAAAATCCGGTTTACAGCGCGAGAGCCTTAAACCGGATCAAGCTCAGATCGGATCAAGCACCGTCGGCCAAGCCGCCTTGTTGGCCTTAATCGCCTCGATGATCTTCTCCTCACCCGTGCGCCGGGTGATCTTCGCCCAAGCATCCGCCGTATCCGCCATCGCCTGCGCCGCCGTCTTGGCCCCGGTCAACGATGCCATCAGGTTCTCGTCCAACGCATTGTG
>JBKJTI010000096.1:0-2795 GCA_046590425.1 Cypionkella sp.
TCGTCATAGACCGTCCACGATGCCGACTGCACGACCGCGCCGTTGGGCCCGAAAACCAGCACATCAGCGCCCCCGGCTTGGGCGCACAGACAGAATCCAAGCGCAGCAGTTGAGGCATTCAGGCGCATTTGCTGTCTTCGCTTTCGGCTTTGCTCACATCGAGACGCGGGTTTTGATCGTCGCCACCAAACTTTTGGTGATGACCGACAAGACCCGGCCACAAGAGAAACGTGCGGGCGTGAGGGCGGATTTCGTTGGTGACCAGCAGCGCCTCGCGTCCATCAAACGCATAGACCGCATGGAACACCGGCTTTCCGTCGCGGCTGGTGCTGCAGCGGTGATAGGTGACCGTGAACGTTACACCTTCTGCAATCATCGATTTCACATCGCTGATCCTGATGCCGTCGCGCAAATCCAGATTGGTGGCAGGGTCTCTCACAGCAAGCTCCGTTGCAGGCGTTATGCAATGCATAACATATGTAACGAGAGAGAAAACTATAAAGTGGCGTCAAAACACAAATAATCTTGCGCGCCTGTGGCGAGTGTGTGAAAGGTTCAAAAACCTCTCGAGCACTCAACCAGCGCAGGAGTAACGTGTGAAGCTCACCACCATCTCAACCCTGATCCTTTTTCCGGCGCTCGCGCCCGAGATGGCCGCCGCATACGATATGGATTGTGCCGTAATCTTGTGTCTTGCGGGCGGGTTTCCCGGCGCGGAATGTCAGCCGCCCTTTCACTATATGATGAGCCGCCTCACGCGCCTTCCGCCGCTGCCGCCCTTCGGCCCTTGCACCTTTGCAGGACCCACGGGCGCGATCGACACTTTGTCTCTGGATGGTCCCGAATATGCCTGGCTTTCCCAAATGCGTGTCCTGTGGTGGCGCTCCGAGCGCCGGACCCAACACGATGAGGGTTTGGTTTACACTTGGGTGCTGCGGTCTTGCACGGCGGACAATGATTGCAACAGCTTGACCCGTGCCATGATGAGCCACCGGTCCCCACCAAAGACAGCGCAGAGCGAGAACAAGCAATCTCTGACGCTGCCAGGCACAGGACGGTTCATCGGGGTAGAATATTCCACATGGCACGGCGACATGATGTTCAGCGGGTGGAGCCGCTACTGATGGACCAGCTCCCAGATTCAGTAATGGGCATAAGCGAAAGCGACACCGCATAGGTTCGCAAGGATCCCGACCCGCTCACCAATCACTTAGGAAAACGACAGACCACAAACAGAAACCCCCGCGCGGCGCAAACCGGCGGGGGGGAACACAAATCAGGTCGCCAAACCTGACAAGGGGCTCAAACTCTGCCCTCTTTGTATCCCCTCCTGCACATCCGATCAAGGCCAAATCGCAGTTTCTGCGACCAGCTTTCTATTGCCCGCGGCTATATCAGAAACGATACAAATGACGGCCCTTCGAGCGACACGATCCAACGACAAAACGATATCTCACCCGATCCTCCCAGCCGGCGTTTCGCTGGGTCAGCTCAAAGAGCTGCTGCACAAATCCATGCGCCAACTCGGTCTCACTCACAGCCTGCACAATACCTTGCTGACGATGATTGAGGCCACGGCCGCTGCCGCCTGGCATGATCCCAGCCAAGATGTGGTGTGCTATCGCCAACAGCAGGATCTCGCCCGCTCGCTCAGCAAATCTGACCGGGCGTTGCGCAATGATGAGGCAACACTTGCGCGTGCGGGCATCATCACCTTGCGCACTGGCAACGACGGTCGGCGATCAGGCAGACTGTTGCCCGACGGCACACGCCTTGGGATCAGCTTTGCACCGCTTATCGACCTTGTTCCCCGCATGATCGAGTTGCAGGTGCGCCAGCAAGATGAAAACAACCGTTTCGTCAGTTTGAGACTTCAAGCGTCTGCCGCACGCCGCGACTTGCGCGGTGCGATTGATCGCCTGTTCAGCATTGCACCCGATCACCCGATCACCAATGATGCCGTGGCCTTCTACGCGAATTTACCTCGCCGATACCTCGACTATCGCACTGCAGAGGCACTGTCAGAGCATGTCGAAACTGTGGACGAAATGACCGATAAAGCCTTGGATTTGCTCCAATTGCTTGCAGATAGTTCCGGCGCTGTGGAATCTACGGTTCCGGCGATTACTATAAATACAAATTCAAATGGATCTGTATCTTGTAACGGCTCCACCGTCCTCAAAATGCCTGCCCGCAAGCGGGCAGAACCAATTTCCAGCGCCGCACCTTACAGCGCGGAAAAAGGCTTAGAACAACAGGATGCTGCCGATCTGGCAGGATGCAAGACCTATGATCTGGATTGGCTGACGCCGACCCTGCTTTATGCGATGGCCAGCTCCGAAATGCGCTATTATGTCGAAGGGCTGACGGATAGCGGACCCAGCACAATGCGGGAATTCGTGAAGGCAGCGATCATGCGTGTGCCCGAGTTGGGCATCAGTTCGGCGGCCTGGGAGGCGGCGGCGGAGTCCATGGGCAATGATCGCGCGGCGCTATGCGTTCTTGTGATCGACGCCAACCGCAACCACCCGACCCATCCCATAAAATCCCCAGGTGGCGTGCTGCGCGCTATGTCCCAGCGACATGTGGCGGGCAGCCTCAATCTTGCGCATAGCCTGATCGGATTGGCCAAGCGAACACGTCTGCAATGATCCTGGGCGGGACTATTGCCGTGCCGATCACCACGGGCCGGTGGGCAGCGAAAGCTTGTGCGGGCCGAGGTGCGAAATCAGGTTCATCGCACCAATTATCGTCTTCACCGTCTTCGGTCTGTCGGCTCTTGTTGTTTGAAGCAC
>JBKJTI010000155.1:0-9953 GCA_046590425.1 Cypionkella sp.
GTCATTGCCAGTCCAGCCGTCAAGGCGATCGCTGCCGTCACCGCCGTAGGCCGTATCGTGGCCGGCACCGCCATAGGCGGTATCATTGCCGTCGCCGCCATAGAATGTATCGTTGCCGAGGCCGCCGTAAAGGATATCGTTGCCGACGCCGCCAGACAGTGTGTCATTGCCGGTCCAGCCAAAGACCGTATCGTTGTCGACGCCGCCGTAGAGGCTATCGTTGCCGATGCCGCCAGACAGCGAGTCATTGCCAGCACCGCCATAGGCCGTATCGTTGCCGGCACCACCAAAAATCCGATCGTCGCCGGCATCGCCATAGAGCGTGTCAAAGCCGTAGCCGCCAGACAGCGTGTCATTGCCATCGCCGCCAGACACCGTGTCATTGCCGTCCCAACCCGAGAGGAAGTCATTGCCAAAGCCGCCGTAGACCGTATCGTTGCCGGTGCCGCCGTAGGCGGTATCGTTGCCGTCGCCGCCATAGACCGTATCGTCGCCACCGCCGCCGTAAAGGTTATCGTTGCCAAGCCCGCCGGACAACGTGTCATTGCCGGTCCAGCCATTGAGCGAATCGTTGTCGGTGCCGCCGGAAAGGCTGTCATTGCCGACGCCGCCAGACAGCGTGTCATTGCCGGTGCCGCCAGACAGCGTGTCATTGCCGACGCCGCCGTAGAGGCTATCGTTGTCGGCCCCACCAGATAGCCTGTCATCGCCGTCGTCGGCGGCAAGGTAATCGTTGCCGTCATAGCCGTTGAGGGTATCGTTGCCTGCCCCGCCGAAGAGGGTGTCCGGGCCATTCGTTCCAGGAATTAAGGGCATTATTTTTACTCCGCACTGTTGATAAAGGCTTTTGACCGCTGCAGATCCAAACGGAGGCGGGTGGCAAGGTGCCAACAGCCGGCGTTCACCGACGATGGCACGCGTAATCCACCCCCGCAGCCGGGCTGCGCCCTTTCAGAGTAGCATATGACAGGTCTTGGTGCGCTCGCTCGTTACATGCTAAGCGGACTATTAAGGATTAAACGGACATGATGCCCGTTAGATTGTTTGCCAAAGCCACGGCTGAGAAACTCTGTATCGACGAGCACCATGTGCGGCGGTTCGGTGTAAAGACCCTTTAACCGAGCTTAAGACCCCCGTTAAATGAGACTGGCGCTGGGGACGGGGCGACATGCTTTTCTGATTTTTGACATTCTTGTAGGTGGGAAATCGGAAATGAGATGAGCTGTTATGCCATTGACCGCTTGCCTAAAACCCGAAAATCGCTCTGCTGCCAACTCTGCTGTCAAACTCTGCCAACTCTGCTGTCACGCCACACACGACACACACAAATTTTTTTGTCCACAGAAGATTTCAGCACAATTTACTTTACAGGCTTCCCCCATAGCCACACTATATCTAGTAAGGGCAATGCCGGGTTACGCTGTTGGTTGCCGGGCGCCCAGCCCATAGGGGACGGTATCGTCACTGGGGCTTTATAGTGAGGCCAGCCCATGTCATTTTCTGAAGATTACCTGCTGAGTGACGATCTTCATCCGATCGACATCGTGGAAAATCTGGCTGCCCACCATGATTGGGAATTTGACCGCGTCACCGATGATCAGATCGCGATGGCGGTCGAAGGCCAGTGGCGCACCTATGCGCTGACCCTCGCGTGGTCGGCGCAGGACGAAACCCTGCGGCTGATCTGCACCTTTGAGATGGAGCCGCCGACGGACAAGATGGCTGCCCTCTACGATGTGCTGAACCGGTGCAATGATATGATCTGGACCGGGGCGTTCACCTACTGGGCCGAGCAAAAGCTAATGGTTTTCCGCTATGGCCTCTGCCTTGCGGGCGGGCAGATGGTGGCACCCGAGCAGATTGATCGACTGATTTCCGGCGCGATCACCGCCTCTGAACGGTTTTATCCGGCGTTTCAGCTGGTGTCTTGGGCCGATAAATCCCCCGCCGAGGCGATGAAAGTCGCGATTGCCGAGGCTTATGGCCGCGCCTGAAGCGCTGAGCCGTTTCTGTAGCAGCAGTCTAATTGTCAAATCGGCTCTGAATCTCATATCGCCGCGATTTTCGATTCAATGTCGGCGCGAACCGCACTAACCTTCCCTCAAAAGGGGAGTTTCGATGGTGCTGGATGTGGTCGCCCGCGATGGGCTGGTTCTGCTCGGTTGTGGTAAAATGGGGACCGCGCTGCTGACCGGATGGTTGGCCGCGGGGGTGCCTGCAACCAGCGTTTGGGTGATTGAGCCGCATCCCACTGATTGGCTGAAAGCCACCGGCGTGCATCTCAACCAAGGCATGCCGTCCGCGCCTGCGGTGGCGTTGCTGGCGGTCAAGCCGCAGATGATGGGCGCGGCTTTGCCCGCCCTACAAGCCCTGGGCAATGGCAACACGCTGTTCGTGTCGATCGCCGCCGGCACCTCGATTGCCACGTTTGAGGCCGCATTGGGAGACCGCACCCCGATCGTGCGCACCATGCCGAACACCCCGGCCATGGTCGGGCGCGGCATCACTGGCATTTGCGCCAATGCTTACGCGGGGGCTGCGGGGCTGGCCCTTGCACAACAGTTGATGCTGGCGGTGGGGCAAGTGGTGGAACTCGAAGGCGAGCATCAGATTGATGCTGTGACGGGCGTGTCCGGCTCGGGCCCCGCCTATGTCTTCCATTTGATCGAGGCACTGGCAGCCGCGGGTGAGGCCGAAGGCCTGTCGTCCGAGGTGGCGATGAAACTGGCGCGGGCCACCGTCTGCGGCGCAGGCGAACTGGCCTATCAGTCGACCGAACCCGCCAGCCAGCTGCGCATCAACGTCACTTCTCCGGGCGGTACCACGGCGGCAGCTTTGGCCGTGCTGATGGACCCCGATGCAGGTTTCCCTCCCTTGCTGCAGCGCGCCGTCAAAGCCGCCGCCGACCGGGGCAAGGAGCTTGGCAAATGACAGATACCTCCGCCCAGATCACCTATCCCGACTTCGAGAAAGTCGACATCCGCGTCGGTCGCATCACCCGCGTCGAGCCCTATCCAGAGGCACGCAAGCCGGCCTACAAGCTGTGGCTCGATTTCGGCCCAGAGATTGGCGAGAAACGCTCATCGGCCCAGATCACCAAACATTATATGCCAGAAACGCTTATCGGGCGGCAAGTGCTGGCCGTGGTCAATTTCCCGGCCCGCCAGATCGGCAAGGTGGCTTCGGAAGTCCTGGTGCTCGGCCTGCCCGATGCTGAGGGCGAGGTTGTGCTGATCGGCCCCGGCCACGATGTGCCCTTGGGCGGAAAGCTGTTCTGATGAAACTGCTGATCACCCGCCCTTTGCCCGAACCCGTGCTGGCCGCCGCCCGCGCGCGCTTTGATGTCACTGCCCGCGCCAGCACCCGGCCGCTGGATGCATCCGAATTGCGCGCTGCCCTCACAGATTACGACGTGGTGCTGCCGACGCTGGGCGATCTGTTCAAAGCCGAGGTCTTCGCCGATGTGCCCGCCCCAAAGGCGAAATTGCTCGCCAATTTCGGTGTCGGCTTCAACCATATCGACACCAAGGCCGCCGCCGCACTTGGCATCGCCGTCACCAACACTCCCGGCGCGGTCACCGATGCCACAGCTGATGTGGCGCTGACTCTGCTGCTGATGACAGCGCGGCGGGCGGGGGAAGGTGAGCGCATCTTGCGCGCGGGTCAGTGGCAAGGTTGGCATCCAACGCAACTTCTGGGCGCGCCAGTATCGGGCAAAACCGTAGGTATTATCGGCATGGGCCGGATCGGGCACGCGATCGCCAAGCGCTGCCACCATGGCTTCAACATGCGGGTGATCTACCACAACCGCTCTGCCACAGATGCAGGCGTCCCAGCGCGGCAGGTCTCGATGCCCGAAGTGCTGCAAGCTGATTTCGTTGTGATCGCCGTCCCAGGCGGCCCTGCCACCCGGCATTTGATCAACGCCGCAGCCCTCGCACAAATGGCACCGCATGGCATCCTGATCAACATCGCCCGCGGCGATGTGGTCGATGAGGCTGCCCTCGCCACCGCCCTGCAAACGGGCCAAGTCGCGGGTGCAGGCCTTGATGTTTATGAAAACGAACCGCAGATCACCCCCGCCCTGCTGGGTCTGGAAAATGTCACCCTGCTGCCCCACCTTGGCACTGCCGTTCTGGAAACCCGCACTGCGATGGGCATGATGGCCGTCGCCAATCTGATCGCACATCAGGATGGGCAGCCGTTGCCCAACCGGGTTTAACGCCATGCTCATCCTGTCTGCTCAAATATTCCCGCTGGAGGCTCTGCGGCCAATCTCAGAAGCCTCCGGCGGGAGTATTTTTCAAAAGAGCAAATCCAAGCGCCAAAGCCGGGGGAGGTGGCTCGATGCCACCGAGAACGGCACCTTCGTGCGGGTCACACCATGATCATCTCGCGGGGCCGACGCTTTATCTTCGTGCATATCCCCAAGACGGGCGGCACAGCACTGAGCCTTGCCTTGGAAGATCGCGCGATGAAGGATGATATTCTGATCGGCGACACCCCCAAGGCCCGCGCCCGCAAGGGACGGTTGAAAGGGGTCAAATCAGCCGGGAGGTTGTGGAAACATTCAACGCTGTCTGACATCGCGGGGCTGGCCACGGATGATGAGATTGCCGATTTCTTCACCCTGACCCTGGTGCGCAACCCATGGGACCGCGCGGTCAGCTATTATCACTGGCTGCGCGGCCAAAATTTCGCGCATCCCGCCGTGGGGCTGGCAAAATCACATGATTTCAGTGGCTTCCTAAACCACGCTCAGACCCGCACCGCCTTCTCCCTTTGGCCCTATACCGCCTATATGCGCGATCGTCTGGGGTTTGAACGCGCCAGCCTTTACGCCCGGCTGGAGCACCTCGACACCGATCTAGCGCGGTTTGAGGCGCATCTTGGCTTTCGCCTGACGCCCTTGCCGCAAGCCAATGCCTCGGATCGCGCCCGCGATTGGCGCGGGTATTACTCAGATGCCGACGCCGATCTGGTCGCCCAGATCAGCGCTGAGGATATCATCCGTTTTAACTATCGGTTCGACACTGACTAGGGCCAGGACTTATTAAACAGCTCGCGGACGCGACGTTGGTTTGATTCACTCTCGGCACCAGGGGGTGGCGCATGGATGATTTGTTCTGGTCGACCGAAGCGCGGATGGCGCGGCTTAAGCCGTTCTTTCCATTGTCGCACGAGGTGCCCCGCGTGGATGATAGGCGGGTATTGAGCGGGATTATCTTCATCAATCGCAATGGCTTGCGATGGCGCGATGCGCCTCCTGCCTATGGCCCGCCGAAGACGCACTACGACAGATGGGTGCGCTGGAGCCGCTTGGGGGTCTTTGCGCGGATCCACACCGAACTGGCCGCCGAGGGCCGGGGATGTCGAGACGATCATGATCGACGCGACCCATTTGAAAGCCCACCGCACGGCGTCCAGCCTGCGGGGCAAAAAGGGGAGTGCAAGCGGTTCGTCGGACGGAACAAGGGCGGGCTGAACTCCAAGCTGCACGCCGTTGCCGATGCGAAGGGTCGCCCCATCGACATGTATCTGAGCGCGGGGCAGACCAGCGACTACATCGGCGCACGAGCGCTGCTGCCGTCGCTGCCCAAGGCTGGAACGCTGCTGGCCGATCGTGGCTATGACGTCGAATGGTTCCGCAACACATTGACTGAACAGGAAATTCAACCTTGCATACGCTCCCGCAAGGATTGCAAGAACACCATTGCCCATGACGCCGACTTCTTCCTGTCAGCCTATGCCTGTCGGGCTGGATGTGTCGCTGGAAAAGACCGCGATCTGCGTGATCAGCGAGCATGGGAAGATTGTGAAGGAGGCGCAGGTGGCCATCGAGCCAGAGATGTTGTTGCGCGTGATCACTGCTCAGGACAGCGCAATCGCCGCCGTCGGGCTCAAGGCTGGGCCGTTGTCGCAGTGGTTGCATCGCGGGTTGTCCTAGGCTGGACAGCTTGTCGTTCTCATGGAAAACTTGCGCGCCGTCGTGCGCCCAAGCGTGCGATGGTTGCGCTGGCGTGGCGTTTCGCCGTCATCCTGCACCGCATGTGGAAGGATGACACCAACTTTCCCCTCGATATTCCGGTGCTTCATGCCGGCTAAAGCTACAGTTTCCAGACTGCTGCCCGCCTGATCGCGGGCGTTCGAGGTCCCCACGGAACGCGGTTCAGGTGATGCCGTGCTCAGGACTGATACCGATCGGATCGAGCACGCCAATGAGATGGGCACACCGGAATTGCATTGAACCAGCATCATGTTGGCGGTCACAGCGCTGACCACGGACCGAAGCATGCACCTGGGTCGACCTTAGGGGAAGGCTGCCGAGCAGGAAAGCAGATCACTTGCTCAAAGAACAAGACCGCGCTGCGGCGGCACATCACGCACGCGCTTGGCTGGGACGACCCCGTTGCCGAAGTCTTGACCCTAGTGCGAAACGCCTTTGAACAGGTGAGCCTGGTCAAAGGCGATACGCTCTAAGCCGCTTGTTTCACGCCAAACCGCCCGTAAAAGCTCTCGCCCTGCGCCGCCATTTCGCGCAGCAGGGCAGGGGCTTCAAAGCGTGGCCCGAACGCTGCCACCAGCCGCTCGCAAATCTCCACCGCACGCGGCGCACCGATGATATCCAGCCACGAGAACGGGCCACCCGACCAAGGCGCAAAGCCCCAACCGAGGATCGCCCCCACATCGCCCTCACGAATGTCGGTCAGCACGCCTTCCTCCAGCGCCCGCACCGCTTCCAGCACCTGCGCCATCAGCAAACGATGCTGCACCGTGGTCAATTCCGGGTCGGCTTTATGCGGATATTCCGCCGCCAATCCATCCCACAGCCCCTCACGTTTTCCTGCCGCATCATAGGCATAGAACCCCGCATTGGCTTTCTTTCCCATCCGCCCCTGATCCGCCATCCAGAACAGCACATCGTCCACCGCGCCATCGGGATAGGCTTCGCCCATCGCAGCCTTGGTCGCCTTGGCGATCTTCACGCCAAGGTCAATCGAGGTTTCATCGACCAGTTGCAGCGGCCCCAAGGGCATGCCCACCAGCTTGGCCGCGTTCTCGATCAGTGCAGGTTCCACGCCTTCGGCGACCATGCGGATGCCTTCGTTGATGTAAGGAATGATGCAGCGGTTGGCATAGAAGAACCGCGCATCGTTCACCACGATCGGGGTCTTGCGGATGGCGCGCACGAAATCCAACGCTTTGGCGACCGCGCGATCCCCGGTCTGCTTGCCCCGGATGATCTCGACCAGATTCATCTTGTCGACGGGCGAGAAGAAATGGATGCCAATGAACTGATCGGGCCGCGCGCTCGCCTTCGCCAGCGCTGAGATCGGCAGGGTCGAGGTGTTGGAGGCGTAGATACACTCCGCCCCCACCGCAGCTTCGACCTTGCCCGTCACCTCGGCCTTCACCTTCGGGTCTTCGAACACCGCCTCGACCACCAGATCGACCCCCGCCAAAGCCGCATAATCGGTTGTGGCCAAGATCCGCCCCAGCACTTCCGCCTTCTTCTCCGCCGTCACCTTGCGGCGCTGGATGCCCTTGTCGAGCAAATCCGCCGAATGGGCCTTACCGCGATCCGCACTGTCCTGAGCGGCGTCAATCAGCACCACCTCAATCCCCGCCAGCGCGGCAACGTAAGCGATGCCTGCCCCCATCATGCCCGCGCCAATCACCCCCAGTTTTTTCACCGATTGATCGGCCACCGCAGGTCGGTTTGCGCCCTTCTCCAGCGCTTCCTTATTGATAAACAGACTGCGGATCATCGCCGAGGACGACGGGTTCAACAGTACCGAGGTGAACTGCCGCGCCTCAATTCGCAGGGCCACGTCAAATGGCACCAAGGCCCCCTCATAGACTGCGCCCAGCAGGGCTTTGGCGGCGGGATACACCCCCATCGTCTTGCCCAAAACCATCGCATTGGCCCCGACGAAGGTCATGAACCCCGCCGGATGATAGGGCGCGCCGCCGGGCATCTTATAGCCTTTATCGTCCCATGGCTTGACCAGATCGGCATCTTTCGCGCCCAGAACCCATTCCTTCGCCCGCGCCAAAAGTTGATCAGGGGCGACAACCTCATCAATCAAACCAGCCGCCTTTGCGGCTTTCGGATCAGACAGTTTCCCCTCTAACAAAAACGGCGCCGCCATCATCGCGCCCATCTTCCGAACCAGCCGGGTCGTGCCGCCCGCACCGGGGAAAATCCCCACCATGATCTCGGGCAACCCGATCTTCGCCTTCGGATTATCCGCCGCGATGATGCGGTGGCACGACAGCGGCAATTCCAGCCCAATGCCCAACGCCGTCCCCGGCAAAGCCGCGACAATCGGCTTGCCGCCCTTCTTGGTCTTCGGGTCCATCCCCGCCAGTTCGATCTTGCGCAGAACCTTGTGCATGGTCATCACGCCGTCGAAAATCGCCTGCGCACCACCGGCCCGCATCTCGGCGATGACGTTCAGATCCATCCCCCCGGCGAAATCTTTCTTGCCAGAGGTGATGATGATGCCCTTCACGCTGGCGTCGGCCAGAGCCTGATCCACCAGCGCACTCAGCAGACCGAAAGCCGCCGTCGACATCACGTTCATCGACTTTGCCGCCACATCCCAAGTGATCGTGGCGACGCCATCGGCATCAACGGCCATGGTGAAATCGGTCATTTGCGCTCTCCTGCACTGCGGGGTCGGCCATCGGCGTAGGTATACTGCCGGGCCGCGCCGTCTTTATGGGTGATCAGATCGTGATCGGGATAGTGAATGATATCGTGGCGCAGGCGGGTGCCGAGGGTCAGATAGACCACCTCCTCCGTGCTGCGGTTGTGCAACTGATGCCCGATGGGCTTGCCCGCAGGCCAACACACCATATCGCCGGGATTCAGCGCGGTTTCGCTGTCTTCAATCAGGGTCGGCCTGCCAGAAAGCACCAGCACCAATTCATCCTCGGCTTCATGCCAATGCCGGAAACTAGACTGCGCTCCGGGCGGCAGTCGCTCCAGATGCACGCCAAACTGCGACAGCCCGCCCGCATCGCCCAAGATCGAATGCCAGTAATCGCCAAGATCGCTGCCCAGGATCGGATGCTGAGAACCATGCTCCAACACCCAAGCCCGATCAGCCGCGCGCAGCACATTTGGGCGCACAGACCCATCATATTGCTGCCCCCAAACCGCAGGCAGTCCCAGCAACTCCGCAGGCAAATCCCCGCCGCGCAACCGCACCCCATCGGCATCCTCGACCCGCCACTGCGTCGCGGTATTCACCTGTTTGCGCCCCGAATCCGAGTAGGAACACACATCCCGCAGCACACGCGCCCCCACGATCAGATAGCGCAGCGGCGCATCCGAGAAGTTGCCGATCCGGTGCCCGTTTGGTGCGCCATGCCGCCAAAACACGGCATCGCCGGGGTGCAAATCCTGCATCCCCGCATCATCGTGCAAAGTGCCAAGCCCTTCCAACACAAACAGAAACTCATCTTCAGCCGAGTGCCAATGCCGATCCGAAGACCACGCCCCCGGTGCCAAAGTCTCGATATAAGCGCCAAATTGCGTCAGCCCACCTGCCACGGATAGCCGCAACGTGCTGACCCCGTCGCGGTCGTCCACGGGCGCTTGGTGTGCATCAACGATCATCGCGGCCCCTCCCATGAGCTACCATCCTTATAGGTGTAGCTGGCCTGCCCGCCCTCGACCGTCAGCACCAGATCGACATCGGAATAGGTCGCGACCTCGCGCTTGGATTTCGAGCCCACCACCAGAAACCGCGCCACAGCGCCCGAGCGGTTGATGAACTGATGCCCGTCCGGTACATTCGCTGGAAACGCCACGCAATCGCCCGCAACCATCACAGTCTCACCGGCATCCTGCACCAGCACACAGGCACCTTCGGTCACCATCACGAACTCATCCTCGACCAGATGCCAATGCCGCAAACTAGACACCGCCCCCGGCTGCAAGA
>JBKJTI010000314.1:0-19819 GCA_046590425.1 Cypionkella sp.
CACGCGGGGGTCCAGCGCGAGATCTGAGAATTTGGTCATCTGCGTCCTAATGATGCGGGTTCGGCCCGCATGAAATGAAGGGACGCTGCTTTTCCGGGCGCCCCGGCGTCTGGGCGCAATGGCCCTTCCGCGCGCATAGCGCACTGGGCGCGGAAGGTCAAGGATTGTGGATAAAACGGCATGTCACACGCGAATCTTAGCCGATATCGAAGCTGACACCCTGTGCCAGCGGCAAAGTGGTGCCGTAGTTGATGGTATTGGTGGCGCGGCGCATGTAAGCCTTCCATGCATCCGAGCCACTTTCCCGCCCGCCGCCGGTTTCCTTTTCGCCGCCAAAAGCGCCGCCGATCTCAGCACCCGAGGGGCCGATATTGACATTGGCGATGCCGCAATCGCTTCCGCGCGCTGACAGAAACGCCTCGGCTTCACGCAGATCATTGGTGAAGATGGAGGAGGACAGACCTTGCGGCACTTCATTATGTTTCTCAAGAACATCGCTGAAGTCCTTGTAACGCATCACATAAAGGATCGGCGCGAAGGTTTCATGAACCACGGGGCCGATCTGCGCAGGCATCTCAACCAGTGCGGGGTGCGCATAGGCTCCGCCCAGACCCGTCACAGGTTCGCCGCCATGCACGGTGCCACCTGCGGCGCGGGCCTCAACCAGCGCTTTCGCCATGCCGTCCAATGCGCCGTCATCAATCAGCGGGCCGATCAGCACGCCGGTTTCCAACGGGTTGCCGACTTTAACGCTGGCATAAGCGGCTTTCAGGCGCGGCAGGAAGGCGTCGTAGATGCTGTCATGCAGGAACAGGCGGCGCAGGGTGGTGCAGCGCTGGCCTGCGGTGCCCATCGCGGCAAATGCCACGCCGCGCAGGGTCAGGTCGAGATCAGCCGATGGGGTGACAATAGCGGCGTTGTTGCCGCCGAGTTCCAAAAGCGAGCGACCAAAGCGGGCGGCCACCTTGGGGCCAACCTCGCGGCCCATCCGGGTCGAGCCGGTCGCCGAAACCAGCGCAACCTTCGGGCTATCGACCAAGGCTTCACCCAAAGCCCGGCCACCGATCAGCAGGCTGGACAGACCTTCGGGCGCATGGTGGCCCGCATCTACGAAGCGTTTCAGGGCGCGTTCCAGCAGGGCGTGGGCGGCGAGGGCTGACAGTGATGCCTTCTCGGACGGCTTCCACACCACCGCATTGCCGCAGACCAACGCCAGAGCCGTATTCCACGACCAGACAGCAACCGGGAAGTTGAACGCCGAAATAACCCCAATCACACCAATGGGATGCCAGGTTTCCATCATGCGGTGGCTGGGGCGCTCCGAGGCAATCGTATAGCCGTATAGCTGGCGTGACAGACCGACGGCGAAGTCACAGATGTCGATCATCTCCTGCACTTCACCGAGGCCCTCGGACACCACTTTGCCGACCTCGATCGACACCAGACGGCCCAAGGCCGCTTTGTTGGCGCGGAGTTCCTCGCCCAACAGCCGCACCAGTTCGCCACGTTGCGGCGCAGGCACGTTGCGCCAATCGCGGAAGGCGCGGTGGGCGGCCTGGATCGCGGCTTCAGCCTCGGCGGCGGTGTGTTCAGCAATAGGGCCGAGGGATTCCCCGGTGATCGGGGTGCGGGTTGGCATCGGGCCTGCTTTGGGGGTGACGCCAAGCTGAGCCAGCAGGGTTTGCACTTCGGTGTTCAGCGACATGGACGGCCTCGTTTTGCAGGAATTTGTCGCAATAAGCAGACCTGCGCGGGCGCGCGCAAGGGGGCGGGCGCGCGGGAAAGCTGCGGATATCCTGCAAATTTAATGCATATCGCTGGAATCATCCTGCATTATGTAGGGCAAATCCCTGCGGATCGCCCAAGGTTTCTGGCGAAACACAGCAAGCTGTCTGATGGAAAAATTTAACCCAAGCGCGAAAAGATCAAGCCCAGCCCCAGCACCGCCAATGCGGCACCTGCCCAACTGAGGGCAGTCGGGCGCTGACCCGTGCGCAGCCACAGCAAGGGCAGGATGATCACCGGAGAGGTCGCGGAAAGCGTCGCGATGATGCCGGTTTGCGAGCCTTGCAGCGCATAAAGGAATAACGTCATGCCGACCAGCAGGCCGATGAAGGCGGTGCCTGCCGTCCAGAGCAGCGGTTTGCGGGTGAATTCTGGCGTCGGTGGGGCCAGTGGCGTGGCGGAGAGGGCACCCATCACAAGACCCGAGGCGCCGACGCGAAACAGCGAAGCGAGGTAAGGGTCCATCCCCGCCACCATCACCGGGCGGGCGATCAGTGCACCTGCGGCTTGCCCAAAAGCAGCGCCAAGTCCGAACAGGATGCCAATGATTGCAGTGCCTTGCAGAGTTTCCAGCCGATGCGCATTGGCGCTGGGGCGGCCAAGGATGGCTAAGGCCACGCCGCTGGCGGTCAGACCGATGCCGGCGACGGCGCGCCACGGCAGCGCCTCGCCCAGCAGCGCCCAGCCCATCAGTGCGGCCATCGGCGCGTTCAGAGCGAACACTGCACCCGCACGGCGGGGGCCGATGCGACCGACGGCTGCGAAGTTAAGCGTGTCGCCAAGCAGGATGCCGATCACACCCGAGACCGAGAGGATCAGCAGCGCGTCTCTGTCCGGCACGCCGAAGCCGCCTGTCGCCAGCACGATCAGCGCCAGCAGCAGGGTGACGAACAGCTGCCGGATCAGGTTGAAGTGAAATGCGCCAAGACTGCGCACCGCGTCGGCGGCAAACAGCCCGGTGGTGGCCCAGCAGGTTGCGGTGCCCAGGGCGGCGAGTTCGTGCAGGGGCAGGGCCAATATGCTCTCCGAATTTTGCCGGAGTTTTAGGCAGGTGGCTGGAACATTGCAAGAACTCTGGCGCTTAAACCATCATTTCTTTCGTCGCCGTCATCTTCACCTCGGGATAATCCCGCTCGATGCGGTCGATGTCCCATTTCAGCCGGGTGAGGAAAACCGTGTCGCCGTCGTTGTCCAAGGCGATATGGCCCTTGTTCACATTGACGAATTTCTCGACCTCGGCCTTCGCGCCCGACACCCAACGGGCAGAGGTGAACTGTGACGGTTCAAACCGCACGGGCAGGGAGTATTCTTGCTCGATCCGGCTGGCCAGAACCTCAAACTGCAACGGGCCGACCACGCCGACGATAAAGCCGGAGCCGATCATCGGTTTGAACACTTTCGCGGCACCTTCTTCGGCGAATTGCATCAAGGCTTTTTCCAGATGCTTGGCCTTCATCGGATCGCCCGCGCGCACCACTTGCAGCAGTTCCGGCGCAAACGACGGGATGCCGGTGAAGCGCAACGCCTCGCCTTCGGTCAGTGCATCCCCGATGCGGAGTTGGCCGTGGTTCGGGATGCCGATGATGTCGCCCGCCCAAGCCTCTTCCGCCAGTTCGCGGTCAGCGGCGAGAAACATCACCGGGTTGGCGATGGCCATCTGCTTTTTCGTGCGCACATGCAGCAGTTTCATGCCACGCTGGAAGTGCCCGGAGGCCATCCGCACAAACGCCACACGGTCGCGGTGCTTGGGGTCCATATTGGCCTGAACCTTGAACACGAAACCCGTAACGGTTTGTTCTTCCGGGTCAATCTGGCGCTCTTTGGCCTTCTGCGGTTGCGGTTCCGGGCCATATTCGCCCATGCCGTCCATCAACTCCTTGACGCCAAACGAGTTGATCGCCGAGCCAAACCAGATCGGCGTCATCGAGCCGTTCAGAAAAGATTCGCGGTTGAAGGCTGGAAGCAATTCCTTCGCCATTTCAAGCTCTTCACGCAGTTTCTTCAACTGCTCGGGCGCGATGTGATCCGCCAGTTTCGGATCATCAAGACCCGAGATCTGGATGGTTTCGGCGACCTTGTTGCGATCGGCGCGGTCCATGATTTCCAGACGGTCGTGCAGCAGGTCATATGCGCCGATAAAATCCCGCCCCATGCCGATGGGCCACGAGGCGGGCGTCACGTCAATCGCCAGATTCTCTTGGATTTCATCAATGATATCAAAGGTATCCCGTGATTCCCGGTCCATCTTGTTACAGAAGGTGAGGATTGGCAGGTCGCGCATCCGGCAGACCTCGAACAGCTTTTGGGTTTGGCTCTCCACGCCTTTCGCGCCGTCAATCACCATGATGGCGGCGTCAACGGCGGTCAAAGTCCGGTAGGTATCCTCGGAGAAGTCCGAGTGGCCGGGGGTATCGACAAGGTTGAAGCGGTACTGCCGGAAATCGAACGACATTGCAGAGGCTGACACCGAAATTCCGCGCTCTTGTTCCATTTTCATGAAGTCAGACCGGGTGCGCCGCGCTTCGCCCTTGGCGCGCACTTGGCCCGCCATCTGGATCGCACCACCGAACAGCAGGAATTTTTCGGTCAACGTGGTTTTGCCAGCGTCGGGGTGCGAAATGATCGCAAAGGTCCGGCGGCGGGCGATTTCGGGCGGGAGGGCTGGGCGATTGTCAAGCATGCGCGGGCTTTAGCCGAAAGCAGCAGTGGCGTCTACCGTTGCCGTGCGGGTGCCGCGCGAGGTGTTTTGAACAACGCCTCTGGGCCGAGGGAGTCGAGAAATTGCCGGCCCGCTTCGGTGCCGAAGTGCTGGTTCTGGCTGAGGCCGGGGAAGCGCGCTTTCACATCTGCGGCCAGGTCCACCGGCAAACGGTTCACCGTGGCATCGTTGACCATCAGGCTTTCGGCGGGTACGCCCTCGGCATAGATGATCTCGTGATGGTCAAACACGATGCTGAAAAAATCGACAACGCCGCCCTCTTGAATAAAGACCGATTTATGATCAACGAGATAGCGCGCTTGCACCAATAATTCAGATGTCGCGAGCCCCGCGGCGCGCTGCCGTTGATAGATAAACATCCGATGGTGCTGGCTGACCAAAAGATCACCGGAATTGCCCAAAGTGCCCGCAGTGATCACCACCGGGGCAAACGCCCCCACCGCGCGCAGGGTGGTGGAGCCGATCCAGCGGATTTCCTGCCCGCCATGATCGCGGCTGAGCACTTTGTCGCCGATTTTCAGCGACTCGATGGCGCGTTGCTGACCCGAGGCCATCGTGATCAGCGTACCACGCGCGAAGGACACGCAGAGCAGGTCGGCAAGCCCGGTGTCTTGCGGCGCATCGTCAATTTTCAGCAAAGTGTAATCGTTTAAGCCCGCCATCGGCGACAGTGGCAGCACAAAGCGCGCGCCACCCGGCAATGAGATCAGCACCAGATCGACCTGATCGCCGTCGCTGCTCATCATCGTATAGCGCGCCTCAAAGCGCAGAGCGTCGCCAACCTGGCCCACGGCCGAGCCCGCGCCAACCTGCTGTTGGCCCTCGGCGCGGGTCACCACAAGCCGCAGCGGCTTTTGACTTTCGTCGAGCGCATAAAGATCGCCGGGGCAGACCTCGTCCGGGCCCATCAGACCATCGCCGACATTCACGCCGTTGATCACATAAATCGCATCGGCTGCCAGAACTTGGCAGGCGTGGCCGGGTGCGGTTTGGGTTGGTTTGGCTGTCATGCTGCGAAGGCTGCCGAATAATGGTTAAGACTGCATATGAACCGCGCAGGAAAGCGGCTCAAGCCAGTAGAAATCAAAATTAGGGTTAAATTTTGGCTGGACGCTGGATTTGATATGATTGCTTTGGCTTACACCGCGCGGGTTCGGCTGCTAGGCTGGCGCAAACGAAGGAGATATGGCGATGGATCTGGGGATCAAAGGCAAACGCGCGCTGGTCTGTGCGGCGTCAAAGGGTTTGGGACGCGGCTGTGCGATGGCTTTGGCTGAGGCGGGGGTCAATCTGGTGATCAACGCGCGCGGGGCCGTGGCTCTGGAAGCGACGGCAGCAGAATTGCGCGCCTTTGGGGTGAACGTGGTGGCAGTGGCTGCGGATATCACCTCGGACCAGGGTCGTGCGGCGGTGCTGTCGGCGGCGGGGTCGGTGGATATTCTGGTGACCAATGCGGGTGGCCCGCCGCCGGGTATCTGGTCGGATTGGGAGCGTGCGGATTTCATCAAAGCGCTGGACGCCAATATGCTGACGCCGATTGCGCTGATGAAAGCGCTGCTGCCGGGGATGATCAGCAAGGGCTGGGGCCGGGTGGTCAACATCACCTCGCAATCGGTGAAATCACCGATTGCGCAGTTGGGGCTGTCGAACGCGGCGCGGGCGGGGCTGACGGGGTATGTCGGGGGAACCGCGCGGCAAGTTGCCGAATACGGCGTGATTATCAATAACTTGCTGCCCGGCATTCATGCGACAGATCGTGCGGTATCTCTGGATGCGGGCGTGGTGAAAGCGCGC
This sequence comes from Cypionkella sp., assembly GCA_046590425.1. Classification (GTDB taxonomy): domain Bacteria; phylum Pseudomonadota; class Alphaproteobacteria; order Rhodobacterales; family Rhodobacteraceae; genus Cypionkella. Next base: position 6,299 of record JBKJTI010000314.1, read on the forward strand.
AGTATCACTATGGAGCAGGCAAAGGCGGAACGCGCGGCAGGCATTCCGGCGCGTCGCTATGGCACCGCCGAGGAGTTTGGCGCGACTTGTGCTTTCATGTGCAGCCAGTATGCGGGCTATATGGTGGGGCAGAATATCCTGCTCGACGGTGGTGCGATGAACGCGACAATGTGAACTTGTCGGGGCTTGGGTCGGCTGGTAGGGAAGTCTGGATGAAATGCCGGGATGATCATGGCTGTCTTACCTGAACGCTTGGAAATACAAGGGCTTACCCGATCCTTTGGCGGTCGCGCTGTGGTGACTGACGTGTCGTTGCAAGTGGCGGCGGGGCAGGTGATGTGCCTTCTGGGCCCGTCGGGCTGCGGGAAATCTACCACGCTGCGGATGATTGCCGGGGTAGAAACCCCGGATCAGGGCCGGATTTTGATCGACGGGCAAGAGGTGTTCGGGCCCGGAGTCAATCTGCCACCAGAGGCGCGTGGCGTCGGGCTGATGTTTCAGGACTTTGCGCTGTTTCCGCATTTGACGGTGGCGGGGAATGTGGCGTTTGGATTGGTCGGCGACAAGGCCTCAAAGATGCACCGCGTCGATGAATTGCTGGAAAAGGTGAACCTTTCCGGCTTTGGCGTGAAACACCCGCATGAGCTTTCGGGCGGTGAGCAGCAACGGGTGGCCTTGGCGCGCGCCTTGGCCCCGCGCCCGCGCGTGATGCTGATGGATGAGCCGTTTTCGGGTCTGGATAACCGTTTGCGCGATGGCATCCGCGATGCCACGCTAGAGGTGCTGAAGGCCGAGGGCGCTGCGGTGCTGCTGGTCACCCATGAGCCGGAAGAAGCCATGCGGATGGCGGATGAGATCGCGCTGATGCGCGATGGCCGCATCGTGCAGCGTGGCGCGCCATACAACGTCTACAACGCGCCGGTGGACCGGGCGGCGGCGGCTTTTTTCAGCGATATCAACGTGATCCGGGGCACCTCGAAGGGTGCTTTGACCGAGACACCGTTCGGTGCATTTCTGACGCCTGGCCATGCCGATGGCGGCGAGGTGGATATTGTGATCCGCCCGCAGCATCTGAAAATCGACTTTGACCGCGCCGGGCGCGGCCCCAATCCGACGGTGCCAGAGGGCACGCCTGCGCGCGGCGTGGTGCAGCGGGCGCGGTATCTGGGCCATGCCAGCCTCGTGGAGTTTCGCATGGAGTTTGATGGCTCGATCCTGACCGCCTCGGTGCCGGGGGTGTTCTTGCCGAAAGCCGAGACTCCGCTGTGGCTGATGATCCGGCGGGATCGCTGTTATGTGTTTCCGGCCCATTAGGGGATGGAAAATGCTTGATTAAGCGTGATCTCGAATCGTCTCGGCATCCAGCAGCGCGCGGTAGTCGGACAGGCTGCGGCCTACCTCATCGGGGTAACGCTCGCCCGTCGGGGTCACGGCAATGATGCGATCAATGCGAAAGCTGCGGAAATCACCGCGCGACTCGCAGTAGGCGGCGAGGGTGGAGATTTTCGCGTGTTTTTCCAACGCCAGCGGCCGGATGTCGCGGTGACTCTCGGTGCCCCTCGGGTCGATATAGCTGATGCTGACACGCTCATGCGCTTTGATGGCGCGACGTAGGACGGGCAGGTGTTTCGGTGCGCGGTTGGAGGTCGCACCGGGGAAGGCGAACAGGTCGCCGTCATCTTTCGCAGGCGCAGGGGTAACAGCGGCAATACGCCTGGCCAAAGCGCGGGCGGCTTTCGCCAGTGCGGCATCGTCACTCTCGGTGGCAAGCCGCAACCCCAGCCGCAACGCCTCCAACTCCACCGCATTCAGGATCATCGGCGGCAAGGTGATCGGCGCGCGCAGGATATAGCCGACACCACGCTCACCCTCCACCGGAAGCCCCGAGGCCATCAACGTGTTCATGTCGCGCCAGATCGTGCGGATCGACACGCCCAGCCGCTCGGAGATCTCCGAGGCGCGGTGCAAACGGCCATCGCGCAGGATCTGGATCAGGTCAAACAGGCGGTCGGTGCGGCGCATAGGGTTTCCCGAATTGGAATTTCAGCATAGGGCAACTGACATATAGCTGTCAGCTATATGTGGGTAAAGCGGGAGGTTTCAGGGCATTTCCGGTTTCATTTCGCCGGGTTCCCTGCCTAAGTCAGTGCCGGACCTGCCGCGCTTGCGGCTTTATGGAGGATTGATCATGCATCTAAGCCCGTTACACCTGCTGGTGGTGGCGATTGTCGTACTCGTGCTGTTTGGCCGGGGTAAAGTTTCCAACCTGATGGGCGAATTTGGCCGTGGCATCACCGCGTTCAAAAAAGGCGTGGCCGATGGCTCGACCGAGTTGGAAAAAGAAGCGGCGGCCAAAGCTGCGCGCGACGTGACCCCAACTGAAGCGCCGGTTGTGCCGCCGACCGACAAAGACAAGGTCTAACGCTTAGGCTTAACTCTGCGATCTGATTACGGGCCAAAAGGCCGGACGCCGCGAAGGGGCTTGCTTTAGATGTTTGGGGATATCGGCTGGGCCGAGTTGATACTGATCGGCATTGTGGCGCTGATTGTCATTGGGCCAGAGGATTTGCCGGATATGTTCCGACAGGTCGGGCGGTTCACTGCCAAGCTGCGGCAGATGTCGCGCGAGTTCAGCCGTGCTATGGAGCAAGCGGCGAAAGATACCGGCGTCAAAGATGTGGCCGACGATCTGAAGGCCGCGACGTCGGCGAAAAGCCTTGGGTTGAACAAGGTGAAAGAAGCGGCGGATCGGTTCGAGAAATGGGACCCGATCAAGAATGCGGCCAAACCCTCGGCGGCGACAAGTGTTGGCAACAAGCCTTTGGTGCCGCCCCCGATGCCTGCGGCACCTGTGACGGCTGAGGCGATGGCGGCAGAGTCTGCGGTTGGGCCTGTTGTCTCGGCAGAACCGAAGATTCTGGGCCCGGAAACTCAGGCGCTGATGGACAAGCAAGCGGCGAAGAAAGCGATTTTGGCTGAGACTGCGGAAAAGCTGAAAGCAGTCGATACCGGAATTGCAGCCACGAAGGCCGATGTGAAACCAGCCGTCAAACCGCGCGTGCGTAAACCTGTCGCCGTGTCGGAAACCGTGGCCGAGGCCCAATCCGCACCCAAACCCCGCACCTCACGCAAGACCAAGAAGGCGGATGAAGCATGAGCCATACCGATGATGTCGACGCAAGCGCCGCCCCGCTGATCGAGCATCTGAAAGAGCTGCGCAACCGGATCTTGGTTTCGGTCGCGGTTTTGGGGGTTGGGTGTCTGGTCGGTTATCTGCTCTGGATTCCGATCTTTCATGTGCTGTCGATTCCGATGTGCAATGCGATGGCGGATTACGGCCAGAAGTGCCAGTTCGTGCTGATCAAGCTGCAGGAAGGCTTCTTTGTTGCGGTGAAGATCGCGGTCTGGGCCGGTTTTGCGATGTCTTTCCCGGTGATCGCATTCCAGCTCTGGCGGTTTGTGGCACCCGGCCTCTATCGCAATGAAAAGGGGGCGTTTTTGCCGTTTCTGCTGGCCTCGCCCGGTATGTTCATCGCCGGGGCGGCGTTTGCCTATTACATGATCTTGCCGGGAGCGTTTCACTTCTTCCTGTCGTATCAGGGTGATTTCTCCGAAGCGATGAACCCGGGGGCCGCACCTGTGGCACCGTCAATCACCAGTGCTGCGGCCGGAGTGTTGTATCAGGGTTCTGTCGAAAGCTTCCTGTCGCTGACCATGCAGTTCATTATGGCGTTCGGGCTTTGCTTTCAGCTTCCGGTTTTGCTGACGCTGATGGGCAAGGCGGGGATGATTTCGTCAAGCGGTTTGCGGGCGACACGAAAATATGCCGTGGTGGCGATCTTGTCGGTCGCGGCGGTGGCAACCCCGCCGGATGTGATGAGCCAGTTGATCATGTTTTTTGCGATCTATCCGCTTTACGAGTTGTCGATCTGGCTTATCGCCGGGTTCGAGAAAAAGCGTGAGGCGCAGGAGCGCGCGGATGGCACTTGGGTGGACCCGGAAGAATGACCGACGCGTTAACGCGGATTGCCGAGGCACTGGAGCGGCTGGCTCCGGCGGCTATGCCTGCCCCTGATTTCAGCGCCGAGGCCTTTGCGTGGCATACCGGGCCGGATCGGTTGGAACCTGTCTCCAAGGTGTCTCGGGTGGATATCGGCCTGCTGATCGGAGTGGATCGGTCGCGCGACACGCTTTGGGAGAACACCCGGTATTTCGCGCGGGGCTTGCCTGCGAACAACGCGCTCTTGTGGGGCGCGCGGGGCATGGGGAAATCCTCGCTGGTGAAAGCGATCCACGCGGCGGTGCGGAAGGAAGGCCATGATCTGAAGATCGTGGAACTGTCGCGCGAAGATTTGCCTTCGGTGCAGCGCTTGCTGTCGCATCTGCGGGCCGCGCCCTATCAGTTTATCCTGTTCTGCGATGACCTTTCGTTCAGCCATGACGATCAACACTACAAATCGCTGAAGGCCGTGCTGGATGGTGGGATTGAGGGGCGTCCTGAAAATGTGTTGCTTTATGCCACATCAAACCGCCGCCACCTGATGCCGCGCGATATGATCGAGAACGAACGTTCCACCGCGATCACACCGGGCGAAGCCGTGGAAGAAAAGGTCTCGTTGTCGGATCGCTTCGGGCTGTGGCTGGGCTTCCATCCCTGTTCGCAGGACGAATATCTGGAGATGATCCGGGGCTATGCGGCGGCCTACTGTGTCGCGGTGGATGCAGACACGCTGCGCGCCGAGGCGATTGAATGGCAGGCGACGCGGGGCAGCCGGTCGGGCCGGGTGGCGTGGCAATTTTTCTGCGATCTGGCGGCGCGGCGCGGGGTTTCGTTGTGACCCCTTGCCATTTCTGCCTGTGGACCTGATCTTAGCGGCATCATGATTATAGAAATCCTTGTTCTGGCTGCGCTGATCGTTTTGAACGGCGTGCTCTCGATGTCTGAAATGGCGATTGTCTCGGCGCGGCCCGCGCGGCTGAAATCGCTGGAGGGCAAAAGCAAGGGTGCGGCTGCCGCGCTGAAACTGGCCGAAAATCCGGGGCGGTTTTTGTCGACCGTGCAGATCGGTATCACCATGGTTGGGGTTTTGTCGGGGGCTTTGTCGGGGGCGACCTTGGGCCCGCGGCTGACCAACTGGCTGGTGGCTCGGGGAATGGACGCCGATTGGGCCTCGACCTTTGGCGTCGGCGGCGTTGTGGTCAGCATCACCTATGTCTCTCTGATTATCGGCGAATTGGTGCCCAAACAACTGGCCTTGCGCAACGCCGAAGGTGTGGCCATCCGGGTGGCTCCGGCGATGGCGGTGTTGAGCACGGTGACGACCCCTGTGGTGTGGCTATTGGACCGTTCGGGCAAAGCGGTGCTCTGGCTGATGGGGCAGCGCGGCGTCAGCGGCAACAAGGTGACGGAAGAAGAGGTGCACACCCTGCTGACCGAGGCGCATGAAGGTGGTGTGCTGGAGGACGGCGAGCGCGAGATGATGGCGGGGGTGATGCGTCTGGGCGACCGGACTGCCCGCGCCCTGATGACGCCGCGCCATGAGGTGCAGATGTTGGAGCTTGAGGCTACCTCGGCCGAGGCTGTCGCGCTGATCCGCAAGATCGCGCGGCCACGGATGCTGGTGCAAAGCCGGGCTACGGGTGAGGTGGTGGGCATTGTCACCCTCGCCGACGTGTTCAATGTGGTGTCGCGGCGGGAAGCTTTGGATTTGAAGGCGCTGGTTGTGGATGTGCCGGTGGTGTCGGATCAGGCGGATGCTTTGGATGCGTTGGTGGTGTTGCACAATTCGGTGCATCATATTGCGCTGGTTTATGACGAGTATGGCCACTTTGAGGGCATCATCACCACGGATGACGTGCTGGAAGCGATCACCGGGGCGGAAAGTTCGGCGGATGCGGACGAGCCGGCTTTGCTGGTGCGCAGCGATGGTAGTTTGCTGGTGTCGGGTTGGATGCCTGCGGATGAGTTCTGTGATCGGCTGGGGTTATCGCGCGGGCTCGCGGGGGAATACGATACCGTCGCCGGGTTGGTGCTGCATCAGTTGCGGCGGATGCCGGTCCTGGGGGATGTGTTCGTCGCTGAGGGTTACAAGTTTGAGGTGATCGACCTGGATGGGCTGCGGATTGACAAGATTTTGGTGAGTGAGGTTTGATTTGGGGTGGTCCCAACTCGGGACCATTGTTTTTATTGGGTTATTTCGGATGGTTTTGGTTAAGGTTAATTCGGGGTTAGCGCTTGGGGATGCTGGTGGAGCCTCCGGCGGGGATATTTGAGATCAGATGAAAGCACGCATCGGGGCGGGTTGGTCTGCTCTGAGGCTTTTGAAATGTGTTTTGGCTTAGCATGGTTTCGCACAGTGATGGTGTCCTGTGGCAGCTATGCGGACGAAGCAGACGCTGGGTTGAACCTAACTCAGTGTTTTCTCCATGACGATGGTACGCTCTTCACCATGCAAAACCTCCCTCACAGCATTGTAGCCGAGGCGGGTATAGAACGATTTTGCAGTAAGAGACGCTGGGACACGAAGCGCAGCAATCCCGCTGTTTCTGGCAATTGTCTCGACGGTTTCCATAAGCCTTTGCTCTACGCCCCGACCCTGCCATGCGGCATGCACAAAACCGATCTGACGACCTCACTGTCAAGGCTGGCTGTGCCCACGATATTCTCCGCGTCAATGGCGACCAGAACCTGACGCTGGTTAATGAATGTCTGAACCGTGGATACCGAAAAGTTCTCCACTACACAGTCTATCACCGCAACTGGATAATCCTGTGCGTTGCTTACTCGGATCGTTGTCTGGATGAGGGCGCTTAGCCTCGGAGCGTCTTCGGTCAGCGCAGAGCGAATTTCGGTAGGGGTGATCATTGCCCCAAGTTAGTCGTAGTTCGGATTCAGGGCAACGACGGTTATGGGTTCTTCACGTCGGATCCTGCAGGGTGCCATAGTGCCTGTCCCGCGGACGCAGCGGATTCTGGTTAGCCAGCCCGCCGCGCCATTGCCAGAGACCTAGGGGCCGTCTCTTTGAAGCCGAATTTCTCGTAGAGCTTGTTCGCCGGAACATCGGCGATGAGGCTGACGTAGGCCGAAGCTGGCAAGTTGTTCGCAATATAGTCCGTCAACGCGGACATGATCGCCTTGCCGAGGCCTTGCCCCTGGAAGCGCGGGTCGACGGCTATATCGACCACTTGCGCAAAGCAGCCTCCGTCGCCGATCAATCTTCCCATGCCAACGGCACTTTTCTCGTGCTCGACAATCACTGAGAACAATGTGCCCGCCAATCCCTTGGTGGCGGCTTCCTCTGAGAAGGCGCTGAGGCCTGCCAAAGAGCGGAGCCGAAGATATTCATTGACGGTCGGGACGCGAGCAACAATCTCGCAGGGGGGATTGGTCATCTAAGCACCGTTTCTGTTGGTTCCGTCTGGTCGATTATTGCGCGCGCCGCCCGGCGGGATTCGCCTTTGATTTCGGGGAAGAGAAAATCCAAGTCTGGCATCCGGGCGGAGTCAAGCTGACATCTTGGCAAGTTTGAGCGTCCAGCGCCGGGACACCTTGAGCAAACAAGGCGCATCCGGCGGGAGTATTTGGGCCAAGATGAAAGCGAGAAGCCACCGCGCGGGAGGGCTGCACCGCGTTATTGCAAATACGACATCGGATCGACGGAATCGACGCCTTTGCGGATCTCGAAATGCACGAAGGCGGGGTCGCCGGCGCGGACGACGGCGATGGCTTGGCCTTTTGTGACTTTGTCGCCTTTGGCGACTTTCAGGCCATCGACGCCGGCGTAGACGGTCAGGATGCCGTCAGCGTGGCGGATCACCACGATCGGGGTGCCTTGGGTGTCTTTGGTGACAGCGGCGACGGTGCCGTCGGCTGCGGCTTTCACCGAACTGCCAGCGGCTGCCGCAATGTCGATGCCGTCGTTTTTCTTCTTCACATAGGCGCGGATCACCTTACCGCTGACCGGCATGGTAAAGCGCGACGCCGAGGCGGCGGTGCGGTCTTTGCCAAGGTCCGCGGCGGGGGCAGGTTTCTCGCTCGCCTTGGCGGGTTTTTCAGCGGGCAGTGGTTTTTTCGCCGAGGGTGGCTCGGGCGTGGGCGAGCCTGCGCCGGGAACCGTGGTGACATCTACCGGGTCTTTCGGCGGTGGCGAGGCATTGGCGGTTGGGATGATCAGGAACTGGCCCTCACGCACTTCCAGATCGGGGCCGAGGCCGTTCCAATCGGCAATCGAGCGGGCGGAGATGTTGTAGATCCGCGCGATGGAGAAGGCGGTTTCGCCGCGTTTGACCTGGTGGCGGACAGGCTCGGTGCCAGCGGGTTTCGCGGGCTTGGTGGCGGCGGGCGTGGTGGTGCCGACGCGGTCGAGTGCGGTCGTTGCGATGGAGGAGACATCGACGGCACCGGGGGTGGCGGTGCTGGCGGTCGGGGCGGCGGCGACGCGGGCGGGCAAAGCAAGGGTTTCGCCTGCGCGCAAAGCATCGGTGGGTTTCAGGCCGTTGTAGGTCGCCAATTGATCAGCGGGCAGGCCGACACGGGCGGCGACGGAAGCCACGGTGTCGCCGCTTTGTGCGACCGCGGCTTGGTAATTCGGGTAAGACAGCACGCCGCGCGCATCGCCCTGTGGGCGCGGGTCTGTGGCGCGCAGGGCGGCGTCCGAAGTGTCCAGCGCGCCATTGCCCGCGCGCAAATCCCAATCAAACGGCTTGGTTTTGCCGCAGGCGGAGACCATCAGAAGGGCGGATAGGCCAAGAATGGGAAGACGCGATAGGGTCATACTTGCCTCTTTAGCAAGCCCGGTTGTTCCGGGCATATTGTTGCGTTCTAATCTGCACTGATCCCTTCCACCAGTGGCACAAACCGCACTGGGCGAAGTTCTTCGTAATCGTAGCCTGTCGCCAGCCTTGTGACTTTGATCAGGTGCTGCACTGTATCAGATTGGCCGACCGGCACCACCATGATACCGCCAACTTTCAACTGCGCCAAGAGCGGGCCGGGGGGGTCTTCGGCGGCGGCGGTGACAATGATGCGATCAAACGGGGCCTGGTCGGGGAGGCCGAAGCTGCCGTCGGTGGTCATGGCGACGATGTTGACGAGGCCCATATCGCGAAACAGCTCCTGCGCTTCGCGTACCAGGCGGCGGTGGCGGTCAACGGTGTAAACCCGGCGGGCGAGGTGGGCGAGGATGGCGGCCTGGTAGCCCGATCCGGTGCCGACTTCTAAAACCGTGTCGCGCGGGCTGATGTTGAGGGCTTGCGTCATCAGGCCGACCACGGAAGGCTGGCTTATGGTTTGGCCGCAGGCGATGGGCAAAGGCATGTCTTCATAGGCGCGCTCGGCGAACAGGCCGCGCACGAATTGGCCGCGATCGACCCGCTCCATAACAGAGAGGACGCGGGCGTCGGTGACGCCTTTTGATCTGAGGGCAAACAGGAATCGCATCTTGCGTTCGGCCGCCGTCTCGTCTTCGGGCGCACCGTTCTCCATCATCCGAGCCGCTTCGTGAGGTCGGCGATGGTGTCATGCGCCGTCAGATCGCAGCGCAGCGGGGTGATCGAGATATAGCCATCAAGGTTCACCGCGGCATCGGTGCCGGGGAGAGTCGGGGTGTGTTGTGGGCCGCCTTTGATCCAGAGAAAGCGTTTGCCGGACGGGGCGGTGTAGGGCTGGATGCCAAAGCTGGTGTCACGGCGAAAGCCTTGTGGGGCGACCTTGTGGCCTTTGACGGCCTTGGCCGCGCAGGGTGGAAAGTTGACGTTGTAGAATAGGCTGTAGTCATCGGTGGTCCACAGGCCCTTGTCGAGCAGGGCGCGGATGATTTTTGCGCCGTGGGTGGCGGCTGCTTCAAACGGGTCGTCGAGGTCTTCGGTTTCGCGGCCCATGTATTGCGACAGCGCAATCGCGGGGATGCCGTGCAGGGCGGCCTCCATCGCGGCGCCAATGGTACCGGAATAGAGCACGTTTTCCGCCGAATTGTTGCCGCGGTTGACGCCGGAAAGCACCAGATCGGGCTTGGCACCGTCGAGCACATCATAGACGCCCGCCAGCACGCAGTCGGCCGGAGAGCCTTCGACGGCATAGCGGCGCTCGGCCAGTTTGGCGTTGATCATCGGGTGGGTGTAGCTGATGCAATGGCCGACGCCGGATTGCTCAAACGCCGGGGCGACGGTCCAGACCTCGCCCTGGGGCCCTGCGATTTCTGCGGCGATACGGGTCAGCGTGACAAGGCCGGGGGCGTTGATGCCGTCGTCGTTGGTGATCAGAATGCGCATCGGGCTGCCCTTTAAGTGTGGGGCTTTGATAAACCCTTGGCGGCTTGGCGGCAAGCAGTGCTGGTGGTTCGGCGCGGTTAAACCGCAATCTGTGCTATGCGTGCCGCTATTTTCGCAAGGTGGGCGGCGCGGGATGCTTCGGTGCTGGCATCTATGGCGTAGTGGGCGAGCCAGAGGGTTTCGCAGCGGCGGTTGGTGCAGGCGCGCAGTCCGCGCAGGAATTGGCGTTTGCCGGTGGTGGCGAGGAGGAGGTTGTATTGCAGGCTGGTGGCGCCGAGGGAGGTCAGGACGGCTAGGAGGCGGATGTTTTGCAGGCCGGGGTTCAGGCCGTTTGGCATGGGGTGGAAGGCGATGCCGGGGCGGAAAGTGCGGTCGAGCCAGCCTTTCAGGATGGCGGGTGGGCCGCTCCACCATGTCGGGTGGGTGAAGATCAGGCCCTCGGCCCATTGCAGGGCTTCGATATGGGGGGTGAGGGTTTCATCCATGGCATCGGGGTCGGGGTAGGACAGCCATTCGTCGGGGGTGAGCGTTGGTTGGAAGTTTTCGGCGTAGAGGTCGATGAGTTTTGTCTCATGGCCTGCGGCGTGGGCGGCTTTGATGGCGGTGTCGCGGCAGGCGGCGGTGAAGCTGTCCGGGTGCGGGTGGGCATGGACGAACAGCAGGCGCATCAGGCAGGCTGGCCGCGTTGGGTTTGCGCCAGTTTGATCAGGGTGTGGGCGGTGATGGCGACCAGGATCACGCAGCCGCCGATCAGGGTTTTAGTGCCCGGATTTTCGCCGATGAAGACCCAGACCAGCAGCGGGCCTGCGATGATTTCCAGCATGGTGATCATCGAAACCTCGGCGGCGGGCAGATAGCGGGGGCCGATTTGCAAAAGGAAACAGCCTCCGGCGAGGATCACGCCGCCAGAGAGGGCGATCAGGGCGATCTGGTTTAGGTCCAGCGGGGCCATTGGCGCGAAGGGGTAGGCGATGGCGGAGGTGAGCAGGTAGCCGAGTGCGATCGAGGGCATCAGGTTGCCTGCGGGGGCCATGCGGATCACCACATAATAGGCAGCGATTACGGCGGCATTGGCCAGCGCGAACAGATCGCCCGACAGATGCCCGCCGCCCAAACTGCCCGCCGCGATGATGCCGACGCCTGCGAACACGCCGACGATAGCGCCCCAAGTGGCGGTGTCGATGCGTTCGCGCAGGATCGCCCATGACATCATCGCGGCGATGAAGGGGGCGGTGGCGAGGATCAGCAGGGCGTTGGCCGCCGAGGTCTGACCCAGCGAGGCAAGGAAGAACACCGAGCCTACGCCTTGCAGGAAGATCATCGCAAGCGACGGCCAGCGCAGCAGGTCGCGCCAGTTCGGCAGGCTTTGGCGGCCAAACAGGCCGAGGGCGAGGGCTGTGGCGACGAAAGCGGCGACGCCGCGCCAGACGGCGATGGTCATGGTGTCGGTCTGGATCAGGCGCACCACCAGCACATCGGGGAAGAAAAAGAGCACGCCCAGAACGGTGACGGCAAAGCCATAGGCTTGCGGGTTGCGGGCGGATAGCGGTGGGCGTGCGGTGGTCATGGGTGTCTCCTCTGCCCGTGTTATAGGGGATTGGCGGGCAGGGGGAAGGTCTGGGGGCGACAGGGGAAGGGGTGGAATTGGTGGGGTGTTATCCTTGTCGCTGTTGGTCGAAGCTGTTCTATGCGGTGGATGTTGCTTTCATATCAGCAAAAAACGTTGACGCCGGTTTGGGTTTTGCGCGGGCCTGCGGGGCCATAAAAATGCCTGTAGTTCGACCTCTAAAAGAGATTTTTTGGTATTGCAATAACTCCCTATTCTGTTGTTTTGTAGGAGTGATTTAGAGGATGTAGCACATTGGAAATCTTGTTACTTTTGATGGTACTTGCCGGTGTTGCGGCTGTTGTTTACTTTGGTAAACGCAGTTCAGACGGGCATGATAAGGTAGAGGAATCAAATTCTTACGATGCTTTACAGACAGGGCGCCGCTCTTTTGAGATCCCTACTGCAAAGGGTCCAACCAGTCGTCCGGAAGCACGCGATCCAGGGCGCCGCTCTTATGATATCCCTAGAGTACCGAACGTATCAAGTGGGCTTGTTGTAAAAGGATCAGCCTATGTGAGTGATGGTGACACCCTGACTATAAACAAAACTCAGATTCGTCTTTTCGGTATTGATGCGCCAGAACTAAACCACCCGTATGGAAAAAACGCCAAGTGGGCTCTTGTTTCGTTGTGTAAAGGAATGACAATTCAAGCCCAGATCATTGGACAAGATTCCCACGGACGCAATGTTGCAAAATGCTATTTGCAAGATGGCACTGACCTATCCGCTGAAATGGTAAAACTTGGTTTGGCGATTGATTGGCCAAAGTTCTCCGGTGGGATATATGGCGCGCTTGAGCTGCCTGGTATCCGCAAAAAACTATGGCTGGCTGACGCGCGTCAAAAGGGTCGAATGCATGTCTGGCAGCAGTTCGAGGCCAAGCAAAATAGTAGTGCCTCCCAATAAGAGCATAGGCAAACCGAGTGGTGCCTGTGTGGTAGTCTATTCGGCTTGTGCAGATTTTTGTCTCCCTCTTGCCCAGAATCAAGGGCGAAGACCGCCGGGCCGCGCCCGACCTCCCGCCGGGAGGGCGCGATTGCCGAGGGTGCCAGCAGAAATTCTGGGGGAGGGGTTGGGGGATAAAGTGCGTCGAACTTCTGTTGGCGCGTCCTCCCGAGGTCGGGCGCGGCCCTCTGTTGCGCTTTGTTGCTGGCGTAAATTTGTGGCAGGGGGTGGCTCGGTTTGCGATTGCGCTCTTGAAGCGGGCGGCAGCAAAGGTCAATAAGGGACGCAAGTTTGCGCATCGCGTGCGGCGCGCCCTAGCCAGAGGATCAGCCATGCCTGTTTATCGTTCCAGAACCACCACTCACGGCCGCAATATGGCGGGTGCGCGCGGGCTTTGGCGGGCGACCGGGATGAAGGATGGCGATTTCGGCAAGCCGATCATTGCGATTGTGAACTCGTTTACCCAGTTCGTGCCGGGGCATGTGCATCTGAAAGACCTCGGCCAGATGGTGGCGCGCGAGGTGGAGCGTGCGGGCGGGGTTGCCAAGGAATTCAACACCATCGCGGTGGATGATGGCATCGCGATGGGGCATGACGGGATGCTGTATTCGCTGCCGTCGCGGGAATTGATCGCGGATTCGGTGGAATACATGGTGAACGCCCATTGCGCCGATGCGATGGTGTGCATCTCGAACTGC
>JBKJTI010000081.1:0-6160 GCA_046590425.1 Cypionkella sp.
CCTTGGCATGTCGAAAGAGACGTTGGAATTCCACCACGATCTGCACCACAAGGCCTATGTTGATAACGGCAACAAGCTGATTGCGGGCACCGAGTGGGAGTCCAAGTCGCTGGAAGACATCGTGAAAGGCACCTATGTGGCGGGTTCTGTCGCGCAGAATGGTATCTTCAACAATGCCAGCCAGCATTGGAATCACAACCTGTTCTGGGAAGTGATGGGGCCTGCGGGCAATGCCATTCCGGGCGTTCTGGAAAAAGCGCTGGTTGAGGCGTTTGGCTCGGTTGCCAAGTTCAAGGAAGATTTCGCCGCCGCCGGTGCGGGTCAGTTCGGCGCGGGCTGGGCTTGGCTGGTGAAGGACAAGGACGGCAGCCTGAAGGTGACCAAGACCGAAAATGGTGTCAATCCTTTGTGCTTTGGTCAGACTGCGCTGCTCGGATGTGATGTTTGGGAACATTCCTACTACATCGACTTCCGCAACAAGCGCCCGGCGTATCTGTCTAACTTCCTTGAGAAGTTGGTCAACTGGGAAGCGGTTGCGGCGAAGCTGTAACGCTTTGACTTGATGATATTCCGGCCATGATCAGTCGGCGTGGATTTTTGAAAGGCCTGCTGGGGGGAACTCTGGCAGGCTTTTTCATGGGAGGCTATGCGGTGTCCGAGGCCGCTTGGCAGTTGCGGGTGCAGAATTGGGCGGTTGAACCTCCGGGATGGCGGCGAGGACAGCGCTTGCGGATTGCAATGGTGGCTGATTTGCACGCGGCCAGCTTTGGCATGGATGAGACGCGGGTGGCGCGGGTGGTCGAGATTGCCAATGCGCGGGGTGCGGATTTGATTGCCTTGATGGGGGATTATCGGGCGTCGCATCGGTTTCAGACCCGCAAGGTGCCGATTGATGTTGTCGCGCCGATTTTGGCGGGGTTGCGCGCACCGCTTGGGGTTTATGCGGTGACCGGCAATCACGATTGGTGGGATGATCCAGAGGCTATCGCGCGCAGGTCTGGGCCTTGCCGGACGCAAGTGGCGCTGGAGGCTGCCGGGATCCCGGTTCTCGCCAACCGGGCGGTGAAACTGGGGGCGGAGGGGGCGGGATTCTGGTTGGGCGGCACCGAAAGCCAAGCCTGTTTTCAAAGGGAAAACCGGCGCGACATTACCGGCATGTCTGATGTGCCGGGAGTGGTGGCGCAGATGACTGGAGATGATCCGGCGATTTTGCTGGCGCATGAGCCGGATCAGTTCGTCACCGTGCCCGACCGGGTGGCTTTGACGCTGTCGGGCCATACCCATGGCTGGCAGATCCGCTTTGGGCCTTGGGCTCCGGTGGTGCCGTCGCGGTTTGGTCAGCGGTTTGACTATGGGCATTTCCGCGAGGGCGTGCGCGATCTGGTGGTGTCGGGTGGGCTTGGTTGCTCGGGCCTGCCGATCCGGTTGGGTGTGCCGCCCGAGATTACCGTGGTGGATTTGTCTTAGTTGCGGCCTTAGGCCAGTGCCGTGCGCAGGGCGGTGGTCAGCGCGGGCACGTCGGGGATTACGGCGAAATAGCCTTTGACCGAGGCGTCGGCGAAGCCTTCGGCGATGATGTGATCCAGCAAAGCGATCAGCGGGTTCCAGTAGCCTTCGGCGTTCAGCAGGAAGATTGGTTTGCGGTGCAGGCCGATTTGCGCCCAGGTCAGCACCTCGAAAAACTCGTCAAGCGATCCGGCACCGCCCGGCAGCACCACGACGGCATCCGAGTTCATGAACATCACCTTCTTGCGCTCGTGCATGTCTTCGGTGATCACCAGTTGTGACAGATCGCGCTTGCCGCGCTCGGCACTCATCAGGTGTGTCGGGATGACGCCGAAAGTGGGCGCGCCAGCGGCTTGGGCGCTGCGCGCAACCTCACCCATCAAACCGACATCGCCTGCGCCGTAGACCAAACGCCAGCCTTGGGCCGCGATGGCTTCACCCATCGCACGCGCAGCGGCGGTATAGGCCGGGTTGTGGCCGGGACGCGCGCCACAGAAGACACAGATTGACGACAGAGCACGGGCCATGGGCATATCTATCCGAAAATTGTTGCTTTAACGCCTGATATAGCGGTTCCATGACGAAAGAAAGAAGGGCCGGGAACAGGCCTTGATCGGGGGGAAGTGATGGCTGGTTGGAGTGGATTGAGTGCTGCGGCACGGGGGGCTGTGCTGGTGGGCGGCGCTGCGGTGGTGGCGGTCGCAGGGTATTTCGGTTTCGCGCGGGGGCCCGAGGCGGTGGTTCCGGTGGCGGATCAAGCTGCGGTGACGGCAGTTGAGACTCCGGGGCCCGAGGCTCCGGCGGCGGTTGCGGGCACGGAAGTGACGGAGGAGGCTGCTCCATCGGCGGAGTCTTCGGCGGCGCAGACGGCGCCCGTTGTGCCTGCAGCAGAGACGGATGCCGCTCTGCTTGCGGACGCGAGCGCTGCGGTTGTTGCTGATCCGGCTGCGGCACCCGCGAATGATACGGCTGTGGACGCGGCTGATCCGACAGAGGCGGCTGCGACTGATACGGCTGTGACACCAGCGATTCTACCACGTTTTGACGTAGCACGGGTAGCGCCGGATGGGGCTGCAACGGTGGCGGGGCAGGCTGCTCCGGGCGCTAGGGTGGCGTTGTTGGTGGATGGGGTCGAAGTGGCTTCGGCTGTGGCCAATGGGCAAGGTAGGTTTGCCGCCCTGTTCGATGTGCCGCCTAGCCCGGTTGCGCGGCTGCTGACATTGCAGGCTACGGGCGCGGATGGCGTGGCCGTGCGGGGGCCCGAGAGGATGGCGCTGGCTCCGGTGGCGGGAGCGGTGGACGTTGCGGTGGCGGGTGCTGCTGCGCCCGCGTTGCAGGCTCCGGCGGCGGTGCTGGTGGCACCCGAGGGGGTGAAGGTGTTGCAGCCGGGTGCGGATGTGCCTGCTGAGGTGGCCGAGAATGTGGTGGTGGACAGTATCAGCTATGCCCCCGATGGTGCGGTGATGTTGGGTGGGCGGGCCAATGCCGGGGCGGGGTTGCGGATTTATCTGGATGGTCTGGCGATTGCGGATGTGGCGGCGGGGTCGGATGGCGCTTGGGCTGCGACGCTGAAGGATGTGGCGGCGGGGATCTACACCTTGCGGGTGGATCAGTTGGCGGCGGATGGCACAGTGACCTCGCGGTTTGAGACCCCTTTCAAGCGCGAGACGTTAGAGGCTTTGGCAGCCTCGGTGCCTGCGGTGAGTGCGGATGCGACGACGGTTGTGGTGGATGGCGCCGTGGACGCAGCACCAGAGCTTGCTCAGGCGCCTCCGACGGCTGCGGATAATACTGCCGCCAAGGTGGCTCCGGCGTCACCTGCCGCCGAGGTAGAGGTTGCGGCGGGCGAAGTCGCACCTGCTGTTGAACCTGCCGCGACGGATGCAGCGCCTGTTGTCGAGACCGCGCCTGTTGACGCCACCGCCGCGATTCCTGACGCAGTGCCAGTTACAGAAACGGCCGAAGCAGTGGAAATTGCACCTGCCGCTCCCGCCGCTGTTGCAGACGCTGCGGCTGTCGCCGTTGAACTTGCGGCTGTCGAACCTACGGCTGTGGCCCCGGCGAAACCCGCTCCGGTCTCTGTCACGGTTCAGCCGGGCTATACGCTTTGGGGCATCGCGCAGCAGAATTTTGGCGATGGCGTGCTCTATGTGCAAGTGTTTGAGGCCAACAAGGACAAGATCAAAGACCCTGACCTGATCTATCCGGGGCAGGTGTTTACTATTCCTGCGGCTCCTTAGCGGGCGATATGATTGCGGCCGAAATCACAGGGGCCGTCACGCTCTGGCCGTGGCGGCAACAGGCCATAACCTCGGGGTGTTCCATGCAGCAATCGTTCAAAAGGAAGCTGATCGTGGCCCCCATTCCGGCGGCATCGACCGAATAGAACACATTGCGCGCAAGCTTGCGCGAGCGGATCAGGCCCGCTTGCTCTAACGCCGCCAGATGAAACGACAACCGCGACGCGGACAGACCCAGCGCACGGCTGATCTCGCCTGCGGCCAGACCCTGATCGCCCAAAGGCATCAGCAGGCGCATCAGATCCAGCCTTGCATCATTGGCAAGCGCGGACAATGCGGCGAGGGCTTGGGATTTCTCCACGTTTCAACTGCTCATGAATCATTGAACTATCTTGGTGTAGCGGATATGACGGCTGCGGTAAAGCGGGTGCGGCGTTTTTGCCCCTGCGATGAAGGAAACGAAGATGCGGAAGACGACAGTCAAGGCCAGTGCGGCCACAGCCAGTTCGGCCACAGCCAGTTCGACAGATGACACCGACGGCCATGCGGGCGGCTGGGCGACGATGAAGCGGGTCGCGCCCTACCTTTGGCCGAAGGGCGAGGCTTGGGTGAAACGCCGGGTGGTTGCGGCTTTGTCGTTTCTGTTGGTGGCGAAACTCGTCTCGATCACCATGCCGTTCATGTACAAGCAGGCGGTGGATGCTTTGGTCGGCAAAGACCCGAGTGCGGCCACCCTGCTGGGCTTGGGCGCGATTGGGCTGACGGTGGCTTATGGCCTCGCGCGATTCGGCTCGGTTGCCTTTGGCGAGGTGCGTGACTGGGTGTTTGTGCGCGTGGGTCAGCGGGCCTTGCGTAAGCTTGCGTTGGAGACATTTACCCATATTCACCGCCTTTCGATGCGCTATCACATCACCCGCAAAACCGGCGGGCTGAGCCGCGTGATCGAGCGCGGCGTGAAGGGCGTGGATTTCCTGTTGCGGTTCATGCTGCTGTCAATCGGGCCGCTGATCCTGGAACTGTCACTGGTGTCGATCATCTTCGCGCTGTATTTCGGCTGGACTTATGCCGTGGTGGTGGTGGTAACGATCACGATTTATGTGGTCTACACATTCAAAGTCACCGAATGGCGGGTGCAAATTCGCCGGCAGATGAATGATCAGGATACCGATGCCAACCAGAAGGCGATAGATTCGCTGTTGAACTTTGAGACGGTGAAATACTTCAATGCCGAGACGCGGGAAGCCGCGCGCTATGATGGCGCGATGGCGGCCTATGAGGGTTTTGCGGTGCGCACCGGGCAAAGTCTGTCGGTGCTGAACATGGGGCAGAGTTTCATCATCACCACCGGGCTTATTCTGGTGATGGTGATGTCGGCTTATGGCGTCGAGGCGGGCAAGTTTACCGTCGGCGATTTCGTGATGGTCAACGCCTATATGGTGCAGATCACCATGCCGTTGAACTTCCTTGGCACCGTGTACCGCGAGATCCGGCAGGCTTTGGTCGATATGGCGGCGATGTTTCATCTGTTGGGGCAACCCGAGGAAGTCACCGATAAACCCGGCGCTGTGGCGTTGCAGGTGACGGGGGGCGAGGTGACGTTTGAGGATGTGCGGTTTGAATATGATCCGTCGCGGCCTATTCTGAAGGGCATCAGCTTCACGCTGAAGCCGGGGCAGCGTTATGCACTGGTCGGGCCGTCGGGCTCGGGTAAATCGACGATTGGGCGGCTGTTGTTCCGGTTTTACGATGTGACCGGCGGGGCCATTCGGATTGACGGGCAGGATTTGCGCGATGTGACGCAGACCTCGCTACATGGGCTGATCGGCGTGGTGCCGCAGGACACGGTGTTGTTCAACGATACCGTGCATTACAACATCGCTTACGGGCGCGCAGGGGCGACCGAGGCGGAGATTGTGGCGGCGGCGAAGGCGGCGAAGATCCATGATTTCATCATCTCATTGCCGGATGGCTATGCCACCACGGTGGGTGAGCGTGGGCTGAAGCTGTCGGGTGGGGAGAAGCAGCGGGTGGGCATTGCGCGGACCTTGTTGAAGAACCCGCCGATCTTGGTGTTGGATGAGGCGACTTCGGCCTTGGACACTCAGACCGAGCAGAGCATTCAGGAGTCTTTGCGCGAAATGGGGCAGGGGCGGTCGGTGATCACCATCGCCCATAGGCTTTCGACGATTGCCGACGCCGATTGTATTCTGGTGCTGGAGGATGGCGTGGTGACCGAACGCGGCACGCATGACGAGTTGCTCGCGCGCGATGGCAAATATGCCGCGATGTGGGCGCGTCAATCGGCGGATGAGGAAGAAGCGCAGGCGGCCTGAGGCTTTGCTTTACGGCTTGCGGCTTTCGGGGCAGGATGGGTTCACCTTAGGGTGATTTCATGCTGCCCCGATTGTTTTTAA
>JBKJTI010000092.1:0-6339 GCA_046590425.1 Cypionkella sp.
TTGATCATATCCTGATCCAAAGGCCACCGGATTCGGGCATGGCCGCGCGTATCAAGAGGGTCATGCGATGAACAAAATCACCAACCACATGCCGACGGCTGAACTTCAGGCGCTGGATGCCGCCCACCACATGCACCCGTTCACCGCCAACGCCGCCCTTGGCAAAAAGGGCGCGCGGATCATGACGCAGGGCAAGGGCGTCTGGTTGACCGACAGCGAAGGCAACAAGATCATCGACGGCATGGCCGGGCTGTGGTGCGTCAACATCGGCTATGGTCGCCCGGAACTGGGTGAAGTTGCCAAGCGGCAGATGGACGAGCTTTCGTATTACAACACCTTCTTCCAGACCAGCCATGTCCCCGCCATCGCTTTGGCCGCGAAGATCGCCGAACTGGCGCCTGCGGGGATGAACCATGTGTTCTTTGCAGGCTCGGGATCTGAGGCCAATGACACCAACATCCGTCTGGTGCGGCGCTATTGGGATATCAAGGGCCAGCCGGAAAAGCGGGTGATCATCGCGCGGACGAATGGCTATCACGGCTCTACCATCGGTGGTGGGTCGTTGGGCGGGATGTCGGGCATCCATGCGCATGGCGGCAAGCTGGCCGGGATCGTCCATATCGGCGAGCCGAACTATTGGGATCAAGGCGGTGAGATGACGCCCGAGGCTTTCGGTCTGATGCGGGCGCAGGAACTTGAAGCGATGATCCTGAATTTGGGCGTCGAGAATGTCGCGGCCTTCATTGGCGAGCCTATTCAAGGTGCGGGCGGGGTGATCATTCCGCCGTCGACCTATTGGCCGGAAGTCCAGCGTATCGTGGATAAATACGGCATCCTGCTGATCGCAGATGAGGTGATCACCGGGTTTGGCCGCACCGGGAATTGGTTCGGCAGCCAGACTTTCGGCATCAAGCCGCATATCATGACCATCGCGAAGGGGCTTAGCTCGGGTTATCAGCCGATTGGCGGCTCGATTGTCTGCGATGAGGTTGCGGCAGTGATTGGCACGGATGAGTTCAACCACGGCTACACCTATTCCGGCCATCCGGTCGCGGCGGCGGTGGCGCTGGAGAACCTGCGGATCATGCAGGAAGAAAACATCGTCGAGCATGTCCGTGATGTGGCGCACCCTCATCTGGCCGCGAAATGGGCGGCACTGGCGGATCATCCGATGGTGGGGGATGCGCAGTTGGTGGGGTTGATGGGCTCGATTGCGTTGACCCCGAACAAAGAGAAGCGGGCGAAGTTTTCGTCTGATACCGGGACGGTCGGCTATCGTTGCCGCGAGCGCTGCTTTGCCAACAATCTGATCATGCGGCATGTGGGCGATCGGATGATTATCGCGCCGCCGCTGGTGATCACGCCGGAAGAAATTGACGTGCTGATCGCGCGGGCGAAGACTTCGCTCGACGAGTGTTATGCGGGGTTGAAGGCGGACGGGTTGTTCAAGTGACCTGAAGCTGGTTTTTTGACAGTAATTGGGGGGGGGGCTGCAAGGCCTCGCCCTTTTCTATGTGGTCCACGCGTGGACCGATTGGGTTATGGCGTTTTATCAGTAAGTTGAGCAGTTGAGTTAAGGATTTGTTCATTCTTGGCGCAGGCAATCTGCGCGATCGGTTCAGGATGAAGCCACGATTTTTCTCAAAAATCGGGATCGGGTTGGAGTGTTCTGCGGCGGCGGTTGTTCTGGTTAGTGGCGAAGCCTCCGGCGGGGATATTTGGGCCAGTATGAAAGCCCGAGGGTGGGGATTGTTTGGCCTGGCGGGGGATTGCTGGAACGCGGTTCAACGCGGCCTGCCCAAGCCGCGCGGATTTCCTTTTCGCACGGCGCGCGCTTGAGTTTGCCCGCCCGCTCGCCTATTCCTTGAACAACGGTATAAAGGATGGTTTTCCCATGCGGATTCACAGTGACCTGGCTGACACGATTGGCAACACCCCGCTTTTGAAGCTGAAACGGGCGTCCGAGATCACCGGTTGCACGATTTTGGGCAAATGCGAGTTTCTCAATCCCGGTCAGTCGGTGAAGGATCGCGCGGCTTTGTACATGATCCGCGATGCGGTCGCCAAAGGCCAGTTGAAGCCCGGCGGCACGATTGTGGAAGGCACGGCGGGCAACACCGGGATCGGTTTGGCTTTGGTCGGCGCAAGCATGGGGTTTCGCACCGTGATCGTTATTCCTGAGACGCAATCGCAGGAGAAGAAAGACATGCTGCGGCTGGCGGGTGCCGAATTGGTGCAGGTGCCAGCGGCACCCTACAAGAACCCGAACAACTATGTGCGCTACTCGGGGCGCCTGGCGGAAGCTTTGGCGCGGACCGAGCCGAATGGCGCGATCTGGGCCAATCAGTTTGACAATGTCGCCAATCGCTTGAGCCATGTTGAGACGACTGGGCCGGAGATTTGGGAGCAGACAGGCGGCCGCGTCGATGGGTTCATCTGTGCGGTTGGCTCTGGCGGGACTTTGGCGGGGGTTGCTTTGGCGTTGCAGCCGAAGGGCGTGAAGATCGGACTCGCCGATCCGGAGGGGGCGGCGCTGCACGCGTTCTACACCACCGGCAAGTTTGACGCACCCGGCAGCTCGATCACCGAAGGCATCGGGCAGGGGCGCATTACCGCCAATCTGGAAGGCTTTACACCGGATTTCAGCTATCGCATCCCGGATGCCGAGGCGTTGCCGTTGTGCTTCGAGATGCTGGAGGATGAGGGCATCTGTCTGGGCGGCTCGTCTGGCATCAACATCGCGGGTGCGGTGCGGATGGCGCGGGAAATGGGGCCGGGGCATACCATCGTCACCATCCTATGCGATTACGGCAACCGCTATCAGTCCAAGCTGTATAACCCGGCGTTCCTGAAGGAAAAGGGCTTGCCAGTGCCGCGATGGCTCGACCGTGCGCCGTCGAATATCCCGACGGTGTTTGAAGACGCATGATCGCCGCAATGCTGCGCAGGGTTCTGCTGGTTCTGGCGCTGCTTGCGGCGTTGGGGCAGGTTAGCCCGGTCCTCGCGCAGGATGCGCTCAAGGCAGACGACTACAAGACCTTCGACACCACGGTGTCGCAGATCGAGGATGTCGTCATCAAAGCACAGGTGGATAACGAACGCCTGAGCAGTATGCGCGCCGAGATGGTGAAATGGCGCTCGACCTTCAGTGCCGCCCAGGGCAGCAACGCCGACCAGATCGCCACGGTGAAAAACCAGATCGCAGCGCTGGGCCCGGTGCCCGCCGAGGGGCAGACCGAAGATGCGATGATCGCCAAGCGGCGGGGCGAGCTGAGCGCCGAGCTTGCCAAGCTGCAAGCCCCGGTGTTGGCCGCGACCGAGGCCACGACGCGCGCCGACAGCACCATCGCGTCGATCGACAAGCTGATCCGGGAGCGTCATGCCGACCAGTTGCTGCGACTATCGCCCTCGGCGCTGAATCCGGTGAACTGGCCGACGGCGGTGTCGATGTTCCGCTGGATGGGACAGTGGATCTGGGACGAAACCCGCTGGCGCTTCACAAGACCGATGAACGTCGATCAGCTGCGTGACAATGCACCGTTGATCGTGGTTCTGGTGCTGGCGGCCATCGTGTTGCTGGTGCGTGGCGGGGCTTGGATGCTGCGGCTGACCACTTGGCTGCTGACCAAGACGCATATGCGTGGGCGCAACCTGATCTCTGGGATCGTCTCGCTGGGGCAGGTGGCCTTGCCGGTGGCTGGCGCGGTCTTGTTGTATCTGGCGCTGGAGCGGGCCTCGCTGTTTGGGCCGATCATCCTGTCGCTGTTTGAAACGCTGCCGGCGGTTACTTTGGTGATCTTCCTGACGCGCTGGCTGGCGCATCATGTCTTCCCGTCCGATCCGGCGCAGGAAAGCGCGATTGGTCTGGGGCCAGAGGGCCGCGCCGAGGGGCGGTTGCAGGCGGTGCTGCTGGGGGTGTCGGTCGCACTTTACGATTTGGTCGCGGCGTGGATCGTGCCACGGGCTGCGAATTTTCTCGGCGGGGCGGCCAGCAATATCGGGGCAGATCGTGCGCAGCAGGTGGCGCAGGCGACCGATGCGGCGATTTCGGTGATCGTGGTGCCGTTGCAGGTGTTTGCGGCGGTGGCGCTGTTTCGGTTGGGCCAGATCCTGCGGCGGCAAAGTGCGGCGGGGCGCAGCGGCGGCGAAGGCGCGTTCCGGTTTGAGCTGATCTACTGGGTGTCGTCTGCCGCTATTGCCATTGCGGTGGTGGCCCCGGCGCTGGGGCTGATCGGCTATGTCAGCGCTGCCAATGCGCTGATCTGGCCTGCGATCAACACGCTGTCGCTGTTTGCGATGGTGGTGGTGCTGCAGGGCTTCTTTGCCGAGTTGTATGTGACGGTCGCGCGGACGCCCGAGGCCCGCCACGATGGCCTGATGCCAATCATTGCCGGTCTGGTGATCACCTGTGCAGCACTACCGCTGCTGGCGCTGATCTGGGGCGCGCGGGTGGTCGATCTGGTGGATCTGTGGGCGGCGTTCCGTTCTGGCGTCTCGTTGGGCGGTGTGCGGATTTCGCCGACCAGCTTTATCATCCTCGTCGCGGTGTTCGGCATCAGCTATGCGGTGACGCGACTGGTGCAGGGCGGGCTGAAGTCGTCGATCCTGCCGCGCACCTCGCTCGATCAGGGCGGCAAGAACGCCATCGTGTCGGGCGTGGGCTATGCCGGGGTGTTTCTGTCCGCGCTTCTGGCGATCACGGCGGCGGGGATTGATCTGTCAGGCTTTGCGCTGGTGGCCTCGGCCTTGTCGGTCGGCATCGGGTTTGGCTTGCAGACCATCGTGTCGAACTTTGTCTCGGGCGTGATCCTGCTGGTCGAACGCCCGGTGTCGGAAGGAGACTGGATCGAGGTCGGCACCACATCGGGCATCGTCAAGGCGATCTCGGTGCGCTCGACCCGGATCCAGACCTTTGACCGATCCGATGTGATCGTGCCGAACTCGGATCTGATCACCGGGCGGGTGACGAACTGGACGCGGTTCAACATGTCAGGCCGGATGATCGTGCCGGTCTCGGTGCCTTTCACCTCGGACAGCCGCAGGGTGGAGGCGATCCTGCGGGAGATTGTCGAAGCGCAGCCTTTGGCAATCTTGACGCCGCCGCCGATCATCGCACTGATGGGGTTCACAGGTGAGTTGATGAACTTTGAGATCCGCGTCATCGTGCGCGACATCTATTTTCAGGTGGCGGTGCGGTCTGAGATCAATCACCAGATTGCCGAGCGTTTCCACGCCGAAGGTATCCTGTTCACCAACGCCCATCGCGATTATCTCAAGCGGCTGGCGGACGAGGCGGCGGCAGAAGCCGATGCTGCGGCGGAAGAGCAGGCCAATCTGGATGCGGTTCAGGCTTTTCTGTCTTCCAAGCCCGCTCCCAAACGGCTGTCGCGCCCAGCCAGCGCTGATGCGGATAGCGCGCACAATGCGAGCCCCGACAATACACCCAAGGACACCGACGCATGACCACCACCCTGCTGTTTCGCGACGACGCCTATCTGCGCGAGGCCGAGGCGACCGTGCTGGCCCACACGCCCGAAGGCGGCATCGTGCTGGACGCCTCGATCTTCTACGCCACAGCGGGCGGGCAACCCGGCGACAGCGGCTTCATCGTGTGGTCCGGCGGGCGGATGCCGATTGCCACAGCGGTGAAGGTCGAAGGCGGGCTGATCGCGCTGGTGCCAGCCGAGGCCACGGCTCTGCCGCCTGTCGGCACCCAGATCATGCAGCGACTCGACTGGCACCGCCGCCACCGTCACATGCGGGTCCACACCGCGCTGCATCTGCTTTCGGTGGTGATCCCCTTGCCGGTGACGGGTGGCCAGATCGGCGCAGACAAGGGTCGACTGGACTTTATGATGCCAGAGCCGCCAAGTGATGTTGCCGCCCTGAATGCGGCGCTTAACCTCTTGATCGAGCGTGATCTTCCGGTCACAGGCTCCTGGATCAGCGACGCCGAATTGCTGGCCAACCCGCAGTTGGTCAAAACCATGTCGGTCAGCCCGCCGACGGGGCAGGGCCGTATCCGTCTGGTGCGGATCGGGCAAGGGGAGGCGCAGATCGATCTGCAACCGTGCGGCGGCACCCATGTTGCGCGCACCGCCGAGATCGGCCGGGTCGAGATTGGCCGCATCGAGAACAAAGGCAAACAAAACCGCCGCGTCAACCTGGTGCTGGTCGATTAACTGCAAGCGGCCCACGGGCAAAAATCCCACAAAATCACCCATAAAACCAAATCCCCCCCCCTTGCGCCCGCGCTGCGTTGCAGGCTAAACACCCGCAACGGATCGGTGGCCGAGTGGTCGAAGGCGCACGCCTGGAAAGTGTGTAGGCGGGGAACCG
>JBKJTI010000201.1:0-14982 GCA_046590425.1 Cypionkella sp.
GGTTGGCCTCGGTTTTGGGCTATGATGCGGCGCGGAATGATTTTGCCGCCGACAGCCCGGTGATCGCAATGACCACGCCCCAGATCGCCGATATCCTGCTGCCGCATCTGCCGGGGCTGCGGTTGGAGGAGTTGTTGGAGCGGATGAACCAGCTGTCTGCCGATGCGCCGATGGTGCCAGCGGTGGATTTGCCTGCCGTGTTGGGGGCTTTGCGCGCGCGCGGATTGAAGCTCGGCTTGGCGACCAACGATACCGAACTGCCTGCGCGGCGGCATCTGGCCGGGGCCGAGGTGCTGGAGTTGTTTGATTTCGTGGCGGGCTGCGATTCCGGCTTTGGCGGCAAGCCCGCGCCGGGGCAATTGCTGGCTTTCGTTGCTCAGTGTGGCCTCACGCCGGCGCGGGTTGCCATGGTGGGCGATAGTTTGCATGATCTGGATGCGGGCCGAGCTGCGGGAATGCAGGCGGTGGCGGTGCTGACCGGGATCGCGACGCGGGGTGATCTGGAAGCCCATGCCGATGTAGTTTTGACCAATATCAGCGAATTAGCGGCTTGGATCGACGAAATGGCTGCGGCTTAACCGGGGCGTGGGGAAAAAACGACACATATGCGTCGGAAATGTGGTGCGCTTACGCGCTGCGTTTCGTTCATCTTAGGCACCAGCAGCGGCCACGGTTGTGGGTGCAGGAATGGAGACGCCAGATGAGCGATGACGCAAGCCGCAAACGCATCCGTGCCGGGGGCCGAGCGGGCAACAAAAGCCGGGCGGGCTCGGCGGTGATTGACCAGATGCCGTGGCGGATTCCGGTGAACAGTGATCGCCCGATTGAGCCTTTGGACGCGGATGGCGTGCAGGCGGTGCACAAAGCGACGATGCGGATCTTGAAGGAAATCGGCATCGAGTTTTTGAACCCGGAAGCGGTGGCGCATCTCAAGCAGGCCGGCTGCATGGTGAATGGCACCAACGTCAAGATGGACGAAGATTTCGTCATGGAGATGCTTTCGCATGCGCCGGAAAGCTTCACCATCACGCCGCGTAATCCGGAGCGTGAGCTGATCATGGGCGGCAAGCATATGCTGTTTGTGAATGTGTCTTCTCCGCCCAATGCCTGGGATCTGGAGCGTGGCAAGCGGACTGGCGACTTTGAGACGTTCAAGGAATTCATGAAACTGACGCAGTATTTCAACTGCATCCATGTCGCGGGCGGCTATCCGGTGGAGCCGGTGGATATTCATGCCTCGGTGCGGCATCTGGACTGTTTGTATGAAAAGCTGACGCTGACCGATAAGGTGGTGCACGCTTATTCGCTGGGAGCCGAGCGGGTTGAGGATGTGATGGAGATGGTCCGCATCGCGGGCGGTCTTTCGCACGACGAATTCGACGCCAAGCCGCGGGTGTATACCAACATCAACTCGGTCTCGCCGTTGCAGCATGATTATCCGATGCTGGATGGCGCGATGCGGTTGGCCAAACGCGGGCAACCCGTTGTGATCACGCCGTTTACCTTGGCGGGGGCGATGGCACCTGTCACCATGTCGGGGGCGGTGTCGCTGTCTTTGGCGGAAGGTTTGGCCGGGGTGGCCTTGCTGCAATATATCAATCCGGGCTGCCCGGTGGCGTTGGGGACGTTCACCTCGAACGTCGATATGAAATCGGGGGCGCCGGCGTTTGGCACCCCGGAATATATGCGCGCGACGCAGATGACCGGGCAGTTGGTGCGGCATTACAAGTTGCCGTTGCGGTCTTCGGGCACCTGTGCGGCGAACGTGCCGGATGGGCAGGCGATGTGGGAGACAAGCAACAGCCTGTGGGCGGCGGTGCAAAGCCGCACCAACATGGTCTATCACGCGGCGGGCTGGCTGGAGGGCGGGCTGATCGCCTCGCCCGAGAAGTTCATCATGGACTGCGAAGTGTTGCAGATGATCCAGCGCTATTTTGAGGATTCTGTTGTGGCTGTGACGCCGGATGATCTGGCGTTTGACGCGATCAAGGCGGTGGGGCCGGGCGGGCACTACTTTGGCTGCCAACACACGCAAGACCGCTATGCAACGGCGTTTTATGCGCCGATCGTGTCGGATTGGCGGAATTACGAGGCGTGGCAGCAGGATGGTTCAATCTGGACGGTGGAACGCGCGCACCGGATTTACAAACAAATCATCGCGGAATTTGAAGCACCCGAGATGAACGGCAATGATCAGGAAGCGCTGCGGCAGTTCGTGGCCAAGCGCAAGCAAGAGGGCGGCGCGCCTACAGATTTCTGATTGGTGGCAAAGTGTTAGATTGGGCCTGTGCGGATTTCCGCGCGGGCCTTTTGGCGTTTGGGACACAGCCTTGTTTGGGGGTGGTAAATCAGGAAAGCTCGCACAGACTTTGCGGCGGTTTGGGAATTGTTAAGGCCCTGCGCTTAAGCTTGGGGAGAATCATTTTGCGAGTATCTCTATGCACGGTCTGATCAACCGCTCGATCCAGTGTTTTCTGCGCGACACCTATGGGGTGGCCAGCTGGTCTGCGATTGCGCGCATGGCGGACCTCGGCTTTGACAATTTTGAACCGCTGCTGATCTATGATACGGCGCTGACTGAAAGCGTAATTGAGGCTGCCGCGCGGCATTTGCAACGCCCGCGCGAGACGGTGCTAGAGGATTTGGGCACCTATCTGGTGTCACACCCCAACCTTGAGGCGCTGCGCCGGCTTTTGCGCTTTGGCGGGGGGAGTTTTCTGGATTTTCTGCACTCGATGGAAGATTTACCGGAACATGGCCGCTTGGGCTTGCCCGATCTGGAGGTGCCGGAATTCACCCTGATGGATCAGGGCGAGGGGCGGTTTTTGCTGCATGTATCCCGGCTGATTGAGGGCGTGGGTCATGTCACCGTCGGGCTTTTGCGGGCGATGGCGGATGATTATGGCGCGCTGGTGGTGTTGGATCATGCGGGGGTTGAGGGAAGCCGTGAGGTGGTTGCCGTGCATCTGCTGGACCATGCTTTTGCACAGGGGCGGCGGTTTGAACTCGCCATGCCGGAGGCTTAGGCAATGCCGGGAGCGGCCTTAAACAAAGCGGCGTTGTCGCGGTTGATGCCGATGCATGTCGGGCTGAACGCGGCGGGCAAGATCACCTCGGTGGGGCCAACTTTGGCCAAGCTGATCGAGGGGCCGGCCCCACTGGGGATGGCGTTTCTGAAGGTGTTTGCGGTGCGCAGGCCTGCGGGGATCACCGCGATCGACGATCTGCGGGCGCGGGCCGGGGTGCGGCTGCATGTCGATTTGCGCGGCAAGGGCGATACGTTTCGCGGGCTGGCGATGCCGACCGGCGACGGCGGGCTTTTGCTGAACCTGTCGTTTGGTATCCGGCTGATTGAGGCGGTGCGGCAACATGCGCTGACCGACGCCGATTTTGCGGCCACCGATATGGCGGTGGAAATGCTGTATCTGGTTGAGGTCAAGCAGGCGGTTATGACCGAACTGCGGCGGTTGAACCTCAGTTTGCTGGGCGCGAAGGCGACAGCCGAGGAACAGGCGCTGACCGACACGCTGACCGGCTTGCGCAATCGGCGGGCGCTGGAGGTGTCGCTGCCGGCGCTGATCGGGCAGGGCGCGGCGTTTGGGCTGATGCATATTGATCTGGATTACTTCAAACAGGTCAATGATACGCTGGGCCATGCCGCGGGCGATGTGGTCTTGCGCGAGGTCGCCAAGGCTTTGGTGGTGGAAACGCGGGCGTCGGATATGGTGGCGCGGGTGGGTGGTGATGAATTTGTCGTGCTGTTGC
This sequence comes from Cypionkella sp., assembly GCA_046590425.1. Lineage (GTDB taxonomy): Bacteria > Pseudomonadota > Alphaproteobacteria > Rhodobacterales > Rhodobacteraceae > Cypionkella. Next base: position 3,766 of record JBKJTI010000201.1, read on the forward strand.
CGGGGTTGTCTGACCCGGCTCGATTGAAGCAGATCGCGCGGCGGATCATTGATCGCTTGACGCAACCGATTGATTTTGAAGGCACAGCCTGCCGGATTTCGGCCTCGATCGGGCTGACGGTTTCGACGTTGTATGATCCGCCCGATGGCGAGCGGATGCTCAGCGATGCTGATGCCGCACTGTACGCCTCAAAGCGGGCAGGGCGGGCGCAGGCGCAGCTGTATCAGCCATCTGGCGACGATTTGTTGTCGGCATAGGGTTTCTGGCGGTCAGACCGCCAGAAACTCTTTGACGAAAGCTGTGGCCGGGCGGGCGCGGATGTCTTGCGGGCGGCCGATTTGCTCGATGCGGCCCATCGACATCACGACGACCAGATCGGCGAGTTCCATCGCCTCATCCTGGTCATGGGTGACGAAAATGGTGGTCAGGCCGGTGGTGTCGTGAATTTCGCGCAGACCCGCGCGGAGTTCCTTGCGCACGCGGGCGTCCAATGCGCCAAAGGGTTCATCCAGCAAGAGCATCCGGGGTTCAATCGCCAAAGCGCGGGCGAGGGCGACGCGTTGGCGCTGGCCGCCGGAAAGCTGGCTGGGATAGCGCGCGCCGATGTCGGGCAGCTGGATCAACTCCAGCAGTTTGGTGACGCGGCGGGCGATTTCGGCCTTGGCAGGACGTCCGGCGCGGGGGCGGGCGCGCAAGCCGTAGGCGATGTTCTCAAACACCGTCATGTGGCGGAACAAAGCGTACGATTGGAACACAAAGCCTGCGCGGCGGTCTTGCACGGTCAGGTTGGTGGCATCGGCGGCGTCGAACAAGACCCGGCCAGCGGTGGGAAATTCGAGGCCACCCAGGATGCGCAGCAGGGTGGTTTTGCCGGAACCGGAGGGGCCTAAAAGGGCCACCAAAGCGCCCGAGGGGATGGAGAGTGAGACGGGGTGCAGGGCCGCTGTCGCGCCGAACTCTTTAGAAATCTGATCAATTTCGATTTGCATGGTTTGGCCTTTCAGGGACGGTGTGCGGCGGCAAGCTGATCGGCAAAGCGCCATTCCAGCAGGGTTTTCAGGGTGAGGGTCAGCAGGGCAAGCAAGGCCAGCACGGCGGCGAGGCTGAAGGCGGAGACCGAGAGATATTCGTTATAGAGCATCTCGATGGTGATCGGCATGGTGGCGGTTTGGCCGCGGATTTTGCCGGAAACCACGGCGACTGCGCCGAATTCACCCATCGCGCGGGCGTTGCAGAGGAGGACTCCGTAGAGCAGCGCCCAGCGGATGTTGGGCAAAGTGACGGTGAAGAAGATGCGCCAGCCAGAGGCCCCGAGGGTAAGGGCGGCTTCTTCCTCGGCGCGACCTTGTTCGATCATCACCGGGATCAGTTCGCGCGCGACGAAGGGGAAGGTCACGAACATCGAGGCGAGGATGATTGAGGGCAGGGCGAAAACGATGGGGTAGCCTTGGGCGACCATCCAGCCGCCGATGGCGGTGTTGGCGCCGAAGGTCAGCACAAGGCAGAGGCCCGCGACAACCGGAGAGACCGAGAACGGCAGGTCGATCAGGGTGATCAGCAGGGCTTTGCCGCGAAAGTCGTATTTGGTGATGAACCATGCGGCGGCGATGCCGAAGACGGCGTTCAGGGGGACGGCGACGGCGGCGACGATCAGGGTGAGTTCGATCGCTGAGGTGGCTTCCGGGTTGGCGAGGGATTTGACGGCCTCGATGGCCCCTTTCGACAGGGCCTCGGCGAAGACGGCGACGAGGGGTGCGAACAGCAGCAGCGCGAGGAACAGCACGACCACAGCGATCAGACCGAACCGGAAGCCGGGGGATTCGGTGGTGACGGGGCGGTGGATCTGCTGGCCTGGGGGTGTCGGCCAGTGGTGGGTGGGGGTGTCAGACATAGCCAATCCTCCGGCGGCTGAGAACTTGGATGGCGTTGATCAGCAAGAGCATGGCGAAGGAAATCAACAGCATGGCGATGCCGATGGCGGTGGCCCCGACATAGTTGAATTCTTCGAGTTTGATGACGATCAGCAGGGGTGCGATCTCGGTTTTCAGCGGGATGTTACCTGCGATGAAGATCACCGAACCGTATTCGCCAACCGCGCGGGCCAGCGACAGCGCGAAGCCTGTCATCGCGGCGGGGGCGAGCATTGGCAGCACCACGCGGCGCAGGGTGTAGGCGCGGCTGGCGCCGAGGGTGGCGGAGGCTTCTTCGACCTCGCGCTCGATTTCCTCCACTACGGGCTGCACGGTGCGGGTGACGAAAGGCAGGCCGACGAAAATAAGCGCCAGCAGGATGCCCCATTGGGTGTAGGCGATTTTGAAGCCGAGGTCTTTGGCGATAGAGCCGAAAGCGCCGTTCGGGGCGTAAAGCGCGGTTAATGCGATGCCTGCGACGGCAGTGGGCAAAGCGAAGGGGAGGTCAACGGCGGCGTCCAGAAGACGGCGACCGGGGAAGCGGTAGCGCACCAGAACCCATCCGAGGGCGACGCCGAAGACGAGGTTGATCAGGGCCGCGATGAACGACAGGCGGAACGACAGGAACAAAGCGCCCCATATGCGGGGGGTGTTCACCTCGGTCCAGAGGGCTGGAAAACCAGCCGCGGCGCCCTTCAAAAGTAGGGCGCCGATTGGGAGGAGGACCACCAGTGACAGCAGGGTGAGGGTGATCCCGGCACTGAGGGCCATGCCGGGAAGGGGGGATCTGTTGATCAGCGGTCTGCTCATTTTTTTACTTCGCGGTGTAGATTTGGTCGAAGGTGCCGCCATCGGCGAAGTGGGTTTTCTGTGCTTCTGTCCAGCCGCCGAAGTGGCTGATGTCGACAAGTTCCAGTTTCGGGAAGCGGGCCACGTCAGCCGGATCGGCTTTCGAGGTGTCCCAGCCCCGGTAGAAGTCTTTGAAAATAATGGCTTGGGCTTCGGGGGTGTAGAGAAAGTTCAGATAAGCCTCGGCCAGTTTGCGCTGATCATCGTTGTGGATATTGGCTTCGACCAAGGCGACGGGCGGTTCGGCGAGGATGGAAAGCGACGGAACAACGATATCAAACTGATCGTCGCCAAGTTCCTTTTCGGCCAAATAGGCTTCATTCTCCCAAGCCAGCAGCACATCACCGATGTCGCGCTGGGCGAAGGTGGTGGTGGCGTCGCGCGCGCCTTTGTCGAGCACCGGCACATGTTCCAGCAGGGCTTTGACATAGGCTTGCGGGTCTTGGCCGTTCTTTTCGGCCCAAGCCCAAGCGGCGAGGTAGTTCCAGCGCGCGCCGCCCGAGGTTTTCGGGTTCGGGGTGATGACTTCAACACCGTCTTTCACCAGATCACCCCAATCCTTGATGCCCTTCGGGTTGCCTTCGCGGACGAGGAACACGATGGTTGAGGTGTAGGGTGAGGAGTTGTGCGGCAGTTTCGACTGCCAATCGGCGGGCAGTTTGCCTTCTTTGGCGATCTTGTCGATGTCGGCGGCAAGGGCCAAGGTCACGACCTGCGCATCCAGACCTTCGATCACGGCGCGGGCTTGTGCGCCGGAACCGCCGTGGCTGGCCTCAATCGTTGGGGCCGGGTTGCCTGCGGCGGTGTAGCTTTCGATGAAGGCGGCGTTCAGGTCCTTGTAAAGCTCGCGCGTCGGGTCGTAGCTGACGTTCAACAGGGTTTCAGCGCGGACCTCTTGGGCGGCGGAAAAGCTGAGATACAGCGCCGAGAGCGCGATCAGCGCGGCTTTGCCCAGCCAGTTTTCGCGCACCGGGAAGCCTGTGAAGTCGCGCTCTCCGGTGGTGATGGTGACGCGGCCATCGGGGTGTCGCTGGATGAGGGTGCCTTGGGCGGTTGCTTTGTCAGTAGCAGAGATTAGGCCAGCAAGGGTGATGGTGGTGAGCATTGGTTTCTCCTGCGGAGAGGATTGGCGTTTCGCCGGGAAGGGGAGGGCGGGGATCAACCCGAGAATGGGGGCGATCATCGCGCGTAGGGGTCCAAGGGTTCGATGCGGGTTTCCCACAGGCGGCTGTCGCGGCCATCGAGCAATTCCCGCACGGCAGATTGCGGATCATGAGTGAAGCGGACCAACGGGCTGCCCGAGACGCGGTGGGCGCGTCCGGTGCGGCGGTCGATCAGCGAGACTTGATAGGCGCAGGACATCGGTGCCGGACCGCTGAAGTTTGATGGGGAAGCTGCGAACATGGTGGTCTCCTCAAGATCGAGTAAGTCGATGCCTTAATAACGACAGAGTTAGTCGAGTTTAGCAACGGAAAAATAACGCTCTTTTTTGTCGTGATTTTAGGAAAAAATTCTCTTTGCTTAATTTTCAATGAGTTGAGGAAGTGTGTGTCGACTTTATCTAATTATAATCCTTTTAAGTCAATTGCTTACGCTATTATTGAAATATATCACGATAAAAAAGGTAGACATTTAGAATTTTTGCCTCATCCTAGGGACAGAAGCAAAAGGGGAACGGCTATGGCCGAGCTTGATCAGATTGATCGCAAGATTATCGCCGAGTTGATGCGCGATGCGACGCTGCCGGTGGCGCAGATTGCCGACCGGGTGGGGCTGTCGCAGACGCCATGCTGGAAGCGGATTCAACGGCTTGAGGCCACGGGCATCGTCACCGGACGGGTGGCGATGGTGGATCCGGCGCGGCTTGGCTTTGGCTTGACGGTGTTTGTCGAGGTCGAGGCGGTGGATCATTCCGCCGAGTGGCGCGATGCGTTCATGAAGGCGACCGAGGCGATTCCTGAGATCATGGAGGTCTACCGGATGGCCGGAGAGATGGATTATCTGCTGCGGGTCTCAGTGAGCGATACGGCGAATTTTGACGGGCTTTATAAGCGACTCACCGATGCAGTGGCGGTCAAGCGGCGGTGAGGTTAGCGCAGGTGCTGGCGCAGGAAATCTTGCGCCAGGGCCACACCCTCGGGCGTGATGGTGTGGCCGACGCCGGGCAGTAAATGCAGCGTGGTTTGGACGCCTGCAGCGGTTAGCACGGCTTTGGCATTGGTGGCCTCGGCGATTGGCATCACCGGGTCGGTGGTGCCGTGGATCAGCAGAGCTGGGGTTTGCAGCGCGGGAGTCAAAGGCGCGGGGCTGGCGAGGCGCAGCGAGAAGGCGACGACTGCGCCCACGGGCAAGCGGCCAGAAGCCACGGCATCTAGCGCCATGATGGAGCCTTGCGAGAAACCGATCAAAGCGACGTTGTGCAACTGGTTTTGCAGGCCGTGGGCGGTGATGATTTCGGTCAGGGTGGCGTCGAAACTGGCGCGGGCTTCGGCTACTCGGGCGGGACGGTTGGCCTCGGTTACGCCGCTGATCGAGAACCACTGGCGGCCTGCGCCACCTTGATCAAAGCGGTGTGGCGCGTCGGGGCTTTCGGATTGCGCGCCGACGTTTTGCGCGATGTGTTGGCCGATCGGGGCCAGATCAGCACCACTGCTGCCGACGCCGTGCAGCATGATCAACAGCTTGCTCATGCTTGATCCCACGGCAGCAGGGGCCCTATAGGCACGAGGCCCAGCGGGTTCAGGGTTTTGATCGAGTAGTAGCCGCGTTTGATATGGTCGATGCTGACGGTGTCGCGGATGCCGGGTAGCGCGAGAATGCGCAGCATATAGGCTTGCAGGTGCGGGTAGTCGGCGACGCGGTTCAGGTTGGTTTTGAACAGGCCGTGGTAGGCGGCGTCAAAGCGGATCAGGGTGACGAAGGCGCGGATATCGGTTTCGGTGAACGGCGCACCGTGCAGGTAGGGGCGGCTGTCCGACAGGCGCGACTCTAGGCTGTCGAGCGTGGCGAAGACATCCACGAAGGCGGCTTCGTAGGCGGCTTGGGTTGTGGCAAATCCGGCGCGGTAGACGCCGTTGTTGAGCGCCGGGTAGATCTGATCGTTCAGCGCGTCGATCTCGGGGCGCAGGGCTTCGGGGTAGAGATCGGGGCCAGAGGCGAGGTCTCCGAAACCGGAGTTGAGCATCCTTACGATGTCAGCAGATTCGTTGTTGACCAGAGTGTCGCTGTGTTTGTCCCACAACACAGGCACGGTGGCGCGGCCTGAGACATGCGGGTCGGCGCGGGTGTAGATCTCATGCATATAGCTGGCGTTGTGCAGGTGATCCGGCGTGCTGCCGGGGTAGGTGCCGAAGCGCCAGCCTTGGTCGGTCAGGGTGGGTTCGACCACGGACACCGTGATCGCGGATTCCAAGCCCTTGAGTTTGCGCGCAATCAGCGTGCGTGAGGCCCAAGGGCAGATCAGCGCGATGTAAAGATGATAGCGTCCGGCCTCGGCTTTGAAGCCCGTCGATCCATCCGGGGTGATCCAGTTGCGGAAAGTGGAGTGTTGGCGCACGAAGCCGCCCGCCGCGTCTTTCGCCTGCACCGGCTGCCAGTTCTCCATCCATTTGCCGTCTACCAACACCTCAGGCCACCTTAGGTGAGAGGGTGATCGGGGTGTCCCATGGGTCGGTAAGGGCGGCGGGCAGTTTGGCGCGCAGGGCGGCGAGGGGTTCGGCATCGGCCAGAATCTCCAGATCGGCAAGGCCGGTCGAGGGGAAGTTGCGCGGGCTAGCACCCCGGCTGTTCCAAGTATTGGTGGCGAGGTGGTGGTGGTAGCCGCCGGAACCGTAGAAGGCCGCACCGGGGTAATGGGTGGTGATCGCAAAGCCAAGATCGCCATTATAGAAGGCCTCGGCCTCGGGGACCGATCCGGTTTGCAGATGGACATGGCCTATCACTGTGCCCTCGGGGGCTTGGATGAACGGGGCTTTGGCGGCGGCTGCGAGGGCGTTCAGATCAAGGCCGTTGGTGGCCATTTGGATTTGACCGCCTTGGGTTTTCCACGCAGAGCGCGGGCGGTCGATATAGACCTCGATGCCATTGCCTTCTGGGTCTGAGAGATAGATCGCCTCGCTGACGAGATGGTCGGACGCACCTTCCAGCGGCAGGTGCGATTCGGAGGCGTGCAGCAGCCACGCGCCAAGGTCGGCGCGGGAGGGCAGCAGGAACGCGGTGTGAAACAGCCCGGCTTCTTTGGGGCTGCGGCGGCGGGCGGTTTTGTCGGCGCGCAGTTCCAGCAGAGGGGTGTTGCCCGCGCCAAGGCGCAGGGTTTCGCCATCGTTGCTAAGTTCAATCAAGCCAAGCGCTTGTTTATAGAATGAACCGACACGCCCGATGTCATGCACCGTCAGGGCGACGCGGCCGATTTCCAAAGGTGCAGATGCAGTGGACATGTCGGTTCTCCGAAAGTTCAGGGGTTAGCTGCGGCGGCTAAGCGATGCGGCACCGTCGCCGAGCAGGGATTGCACCACAAGGGCGATGATCCAGAATGCGGGATATTCCCAGCCGCCATTGGCGTTGGAAAACCAGAACCCAGCGGCGAAATGCACAGTGACGATGGCACCAAGCAGCACGGGAATCAGCGCCAGCGAGACAATACGGGTTCGGTATCCGGCGATCAGGGCGAGGCCGCCGAGCACTTCCACGGCGATCACCAGATAGGCGAGCGGGCCAGGCAGACCGATGCTTTTGAAGAAGCCAGCGGTGCCGGCCGGGGTGAAGACGAAGATTTTCAGGCCAGCATGTGCAAGGAACAAAGCGCCAAGGCTGACACGCAGGATGAGGGCGGCGATGTCTGTCTGGCTGGTGGATTGAGTGGGCAGGGCGGTCATTGCGGTGATCCTTTGGTTTGGATGGATGATCGCAATATGGCTCTTTCCGATTGTATTGATAATCTTGCCAAATGGAAAATCATTGCATCCTATTTGGAAGGAGTTGGCTGCGGCAGATGCTGCGCCAGAAAATCTATCAGCACCCGCATCTTCAGCGCCAGATGACGACCGGAGGGATAAAGCGCGAAAACCCCCATCGGGGGGTCTTCATAGTCGGCCAATAGGCGGACGAGCCGACCGCTGACAAGGCTGTCGGCCAGAACAAAATCGGGCGATGAGGCGATGCCAAGCCCGGCCTCGGCGGCGATCATGCAGGCGGAGGCATTGGAAAACGTCAGCCGTCCATTCACAGCAACGCGTTGATTCTGAGCGAACATCCAGCGGTGGGGGTCGCGGTAATTGGTGTCAATCAGACAATCATGCCCGGTCAAATCCTGCGGAGTTTGTGGCACTCCGCGCGACGCAAGATAGGCTGGGGAGGCCGCGACGATCAGTTGGGAGCTGCAGAGTTTGCGTGCAATCAGCGTAGTGTCGCGGGGCTTGCCGACCCTGACCGCCATGTCAAAGCCCTCATCGACAAGGTTCACAAGCCGGTCCGAGAAATGCACATCCAGCGCAATCTCAGGATAGGCCTTGACAAAATCGGCAAGGCGGGGGGCAAGCCGGATGGTGCCAAAGCTGAGCGGCGCACTGAGGCGGATCTTGCCGCGCGGCAACAGCGCGGCATTGCGGGTTTCGGTATCCAGCGCATCAAATTCATCAAGCAGGCTGCGCAGACGGTCGAAATAGGCTTGGCCCGCCTCAGTTGCCGATAGCGCGCGGGTGGTGCGGTGCAACAGCCGCACGCCCAGTTCGGTTTCCAGCTTTGAAACAAGTTTGGAGGCTTGGCCGGAACTGGTGCCCAAGCGCTGTGCGGCCGCAGCAAAACTGCCGGTTTCCAGAACGGTGACGAACATCCGCTCGCTGATCAGCCGATCCATTGGCGCGCTTTCGCTGTGGAGTTCAGCGAAGACTAACGTGATTACTGCAGTTTTGGAAGGAAGATGCTTGGCCTGAGGCGGAAGCCCAAGCGGCAAATTTCGTTGATAAAACCATGGAAAGTGGCAGCCCGTAGGGGGGCGTTCGTTCCCTGCGAAACCAATGGCTTAGCTTGTCCAATCCATGAAACCCCGGCCATTGAAAATATTGGCGAATATCGCCGATTGTCCAACCCGAAAACGCCCGGTGCGAATAAAAATCCCCGCGCTCTGGCGAGAGCAACCGGGACAAACAAAAATGATCTGGCGATCACGGACAAATACTACATCAGGTACCGCAAAACGGCAACGGCCTTGTGCCTCGCGATTCTTGCATGTGACCCCGCCGATGCCTGCGAAGGCATGGCGGTGGACCATGCCGATCTGCGGGCTGGAACGCCGGTAGCGCCGTCCGATGGGCTTATGTCGGAAGCGCGCATATGGGCGGAGTTCTCCACCCAGGATGAACTTAAATCCTACTGCGCCGCAACCTTCGAGGCCATGCCCGCACGGTATCAAGCGGCCTTCCTTGGCTATTCGCAGGGGAGGGCGGCGGCATGAACACCCAAACCCAAAACACCGCGCCATCAGTCGAGGAGCTGTTGTACTGGTGGCCGTCAATCGCCCGGCGCGCGAATAACGTCCGCGCCAAAGGGTTCGCCCTGAGCATCCAGCGGGCATCGCGCCGCCGCAATTGGCAGCCGACCCATATCCAACGGAGCATCATCCGCAGCATGGTCCGCGATATGTTTACGCCCGGTGCTGCGGACGACGACGAAGCCATCCTTATCGAATGATCATGGGGCTGCGCATGGTTTCGCCCGACCATCCGCCATGCGCAGCAACCCACCCGAAAGATGGTCGCCACGGTTTGCAGCTTTCCCGCTCTGAAAGCCGCGATGATCCGGGGACTACCCCACCCCGAGCGGAAACCGGCTCCTACTAGGCCCGCTCAGAAACGCGACATTTGATACCCACCGGCTGGTGAACATGCAGACGAGCGCATGGTGACAGACCGGGGACCGCACCGAGGCAAGCTGCCAAGGGCGGGCTGAGTGAGAGGCTCAGGGGGAAGCGGCTGGCCACCGACAAACGGCATCGCGCGGAAACGGATCAGGAAGCGTAGGGCCTTTTCCTGTGTATCGGGGGGAAGGTGCTGGGGCCGGATAAACACAATCGAAATAGGTAACCAATACTGACCTATAATTTGTATAACACGATGAGCGATCTAACTGAACACCAACGTATGCAAATTTCCGAAATGGCTCAGAGGATCGTAGATAGCGTGTTCCCAATTACGTTGTAGGGGGGCGGTGGAGCTTTACCGGGATCGCAATTGGGACACGCGGGCTGGCATGGTCGAGCCGCGGATCCCGAAGCTGTGAGCGGATTCCTATATAATACGGAGCCCGCACCATTAACCCGGAATAGTTTTCAAAACCCGGAACAACTTTCTAAAAACCCGGAACGTACTGCCGCATGACGCCCACTTCGGCTGCGCGGCGGAAGCTCTAAGCTCCGGCTCCTTGATGAAGCACGTGTGATATTCAGTATTTCGACTGGGCACGTGATCCTGATGTTGCAAGATTGTCATCGGCACCTTTGGGTTTAAGTCAAAACAACCCGGAACAAAGGATCGCTCCGGCATGCTTGCCCGCTTAGCCAGCGTCGCTCCCGGCCCAAAGCTGCCGGTTGGCCTAGATAGTGTTGCGAGGCGTTGCCCTCCAAAGCTGCCGCTCGAAAAATGGTGCAGCATTTCGCGGTCAGGCGGGGATGTGGCGCCTATATAGGACAAGGGTGCCTTTCGGCAGAGGCAGCTCAGCGGCGCAGGTTTCCTCGGACGACTTCGCTTGATGGACCAGCAAGCGATGAAACGGTGGCCGCAACCTCGGGCCTCATCCAATTGACTCGCTTGCCCCAGTGCGTTATGGGGTCGCGCAAGGTGCCGGCACCTGCCGCCTGCGGACGCAAGTCACGGTGAAGCCCGGATCTCGACGACATCTCACCCTCGAAGCATTTCGCGTGGTGGGCAATGCAGGCTCCCATCCATATTGAAATGCCTCATCAGAGGAGTGAGCGATGTCTGTCCGGCACGCTGTCCCACAGGACAATCCGTTTCTGACCGCCCCCATCGGGCGGCTGTTTTTATTGAACGTCCTTCCCATGGCCGTGGTCATGTCGATGGGTGGTATTCTGAACGTGGTCGACGGCGTCTTCGTCGGACGCTTCATCGGGGCCGAAGCGCTGGCGGCTGTCAGCCTTGCCTTTCCGGCGGTGATGCTGATGTCTGCGCTGGCGACACTGGCGGGCGGCGGCATGTCAAGCTTGCTGGCGCGATCTCTGGGCGCGGGGGATCGCATCGCGGCGGCCCGGGTCTTTGCCGGGGCGCATGGGTTGGCGTTGTTGATTGCGGCCCTTCTGGTGGTGCTTTGGGCGGTCTTCGGCCGGGCGCTGCTTATCGAGCTGGCCGCAGGTAATGCGCAGGTCCCCGAGACGACGTGGACCTACCTGTCCATTCTGATCTTGGCTGCGCCAGTTCAGCTCATCCTTGGCTTGCACGCGGACGCC
>JBKJTI010000315.1:0-17336 GCA_046590425.1 Cypionkella sp.
GCGAGGTGCGAGTGCATCCGGCAAATGAATATATGGACGGCGTGGTGCGCGCCGGGGTGATTGCGACGACGTTCTGGGGCGTGGTGGGATTTCTTGTTGGCGTGGTGATCGCGTTTCAACTGGCGTTTCCGTCGCTGAACCTGGGCAACATCACCGATGGCGTGCTCAACTTTGGTCGTCTGCGCCCGCTGCACACATCGGCGGTAATCTTCGCTTTTGGCGGTAACGCCCTGATCATGAGCTCGTTTTACATCGTGCAGCGCACCTGTGGCACCCGGCTTTGGGGCGGCAATCTGGGCTGGTTCGTGTTCTGGGGCTGGCAGTTGATGATCGTGCTGGCGGCGACCTCTTATGTCACGGGCGGCACGCAGGGCAAGGAATACGCTGAGACGGTTTGGTATATCGACATCTGGATCACGATTGTCTGGGTGGCTTTCCTTTTGGTGTTCATGGGCACTTTGTGGAAGCGCCGCGAGCCGCATATCTACGTCGCGAACTGGTTTTTGCTGTCGATGATCATCACCGTGGCGATGCTGCATCTGGTCAACAACATGGCGATCCCGGTCAGTATCCTGTCTTCGCAATCGGTCCCGGTGTTCTCGGGCGTGCAGGATGCGATGACGCAATGGTGGTATGGCCATAACGCGGTGGGCTTCTTTTTGACCGCGGGCTTCCTTGGCATGATGTATTACTTCGTGCCAAAACAGGCCGAGCGTCCGGTCTATAGCTACAAGCTTTCGATCATCCACTTCTGGGCGCTGATCTTCCTGTATATCTGGGCTGGTCCGCACCATTTGCACTACACCGCTTTGCCGGAATGGGCAGGCACTTTGGGCATGGTGTTCTCGATCATCCTGTGGATGCCAAGCTGGGGCGGCATGATCAACGGACTGATGACGCTTTCGGGCGCATGGGACAAGCTGCGCACCGATCCGGTCATCCGGATGATGGTGGTCTCGATCGGCTTTTACGGCATGAGCACGTTTGAAGGCCCGATGATGTCGATCAAAGCGGTCAACAGCCTGTCGCACTATACTGACTGGACCATCGGTCACGTTCATTCCGGTGCCTTGGGCTGGAACGGCATGATCACCTTTGGCGCGCTTTACTTCCTGACGCCGCGTCTGTGGAACCGTGACAGCCTTTACAGCCTGAAGCTGGTGTCTTGGCACTTCTGGTTGGCAACAATTGGTATCGTGCTTTACGCAAGCTCGATGTGGGTCACCGGGATCATGGAAGGCCTGATGTGGCGCGAAGTGGACGCCAATGGTTTTCTTGTCAACGCGTTCTCGGACACCGTGGCGGCGAAGTTCCCGATGTATGTGGTGCGCGGGTTGGGCGGGACCATGTTCATGGCTGGTGCGCTGATCATGGCCTTTAACCTGTGGATGACGGTGCGCGCACAGCCTTCAAGGGCTGCGATCAACGCGAACAACGCCGTTCCTGCTGAATAACCGGAGGGCATGGATATGGCTTTTCTCGACAAACACAAAAAGATTGAGACCCATGCGACCTTGCTGATGGTGCTCAGCCTGCTGGTGGTGACCATTGGCGGCATCGTGGAGATCGCACCGCTGTTCTACTTGCAGAACACCATTGAAAAGGTGGAAGGGGTGCGCCCCTACACGCCGTTGGAACTTGCAGGGCGCGATATTTACATCCGCGAGGGCTGCTACAACTGCCACAGCCAGATGATCCGCCCGATGCGCGATGAGGTGGAGCGTTATGGGCATTACTCGCTGGCTGCCGAGTCGATGTATGATCATCCGTTCCAATGGGGCAGCAAGCGCACCGGGCCGGATTTGGCGCGGGTCGGTGGCAAATACTCCGATGCCTGGCATGTCGATCACTTGATCGACCCGCAGGCGGTGGTGCCTGAATCGGTGATGCCGAAGTACAACTTCCTGATGGGTGCTGAAATCGACGGCAAATACATCGGCGATATCATGGCGACGCATCGGATGGTGGGCGTGCCCTATACCGATGATGACTTGGCCAATGCCAAAGCCGATTTCGCCGCGCAGGCCGATCCGAACGCCGATACCTCTGGGCTAGAGGCGCGCTATGGCAAGTTCACGGTGGCAAACTTCGATGGTCAGCCTGCGCTGACCGAGATGGATGCGCTGGTGGCTTATTTGCAGGTGTTGGGCACGATGGTCGATTTCTCGACCTTCATTCCTGACCCGACAAGGTAAGGGGGCGGTTATGGAGCTGTATAGTCTTTTGCGTGAGTTCGCAGACAGTTGGGTGTTGTTGTTCCTGACGCTGTTCTTTCTGGGCGTGTTTGTCTGGGCTTGGCGTCCGGGCTCACGCAAGACCCATGAAGATATTGCGAATTCGATCTTCCGCCATGATCTGAAACCTGCGGCACCCGCGCCGCAAACCGAGGAGGCGTAAACCATGTGCGCCAAGCAAGTAAAGCAGGCCCCCAAAGAGGTGCCGACGACGGGTCACACTTGGGATGGGATTCAGGAATATGACAATCCGATGCCACGCTGGTGGCTGTGGGTGCTGTATCTGACGATCATCTGGGGAATCGGCTATACGATTGCCTATCCGGCTTGGCCGATGATTTCTGGGGTGACGCAGGGTGTGATTGGATCGGATCAGCGCGCCGACGTGGTGGCCGAAATCAAGCGGTTCGACGATGCCAATGCGGGGATCAAGGCCAAACTGGTGGCGGCGGATCTGGCGGGTATTCCTGCCAATGACGAACTGAAGACCTTTTCGGTATCGGCCGGGGCGTCTTTGTTCAAGAACAACTGCGCGCAGTGTCACGGCTCGGGGGCGGCGGGGGTACAGGGTAAGGGCTATCCGAACTTGCTCGACAACGACTGGCTGTGGGGCGGCGATATGACGGCGATCCACACCACGATCACCCACGGAATTCGAAACACCACCGATGAGGATGCGCGGTTGTCGCAGATGCCTGCCTTTGGCGTGGATGGGATTCTGGAGAAGCCGCAGATTGATCAGGTGGTGCAGTATGTGCTGCAAATCTCGGGTCAGGACCATGACGCGGGGCTGGCGACAGCCGGGGCCACGGTGTTTGCCGAGAATTGCGTGGCTTGCCATGGCGAGGACGGCAAGGGGATGCGTGACTTCGGCGCACCGAACCTGACGGATGCGATCTGGCTTTATGGCGGCGATGCGGCGACTTTGACCGAGACCACCACCAACGCGCGCTATGGCGTGATGCCGGCTTGGGCTGACAAGTTGTCGGAGGATGAGATCCGGGCTGTGGCGGTTTACGTTCACAGTCTGGGTGGTGGCGAGTAAATCTGCTTACCAGTTGACAACACCGCCCTCGGTTCACGCCGGGGGCGGTTTCATTTCAGCCGGAGCATTTAGCGACCATGACCGTCGCCGGGGGTGCCGCTGCGGCCTTGCCAGAAGTATTCATCATCCCAACGGCGCTGGGCGGCCAGTTTTTCGCGGCTGGTGCGGTGGTCGATCTGCGGCGCACTGGGATGATGGGTGCGGGTGGCGACGCCAAAGGCGGCTGCAGGAATTCCTAACATGGTGGCCTCATAGGGTTGATTCATGTAAGCAATATCGCTCAAACTGGCGTATGATTCCACGCAGCAACAATGTTTCGATGTAAGGCAGGCTTTCATGACGGACTGGCGGCATATGCCCCCGTTGTCGGCGTTGCGGGCGTTTTCGGCGTTTGCGCAGGCGGGAGGGCTGGAAGAGGCGGGCGCGCGGATTGGCGTGACCCATGCCGCGATCAGCCAGCAGATCAGGGCGTTGGAGGCGCATCTCGGGCTGGCTTTGGTTGAACGCGGCGGGCGTCGGCTGGGGTTGACGGCGGAGGGCGCAGGCTGGCGGAGACGCTGCAGGGCAGTTTTGCCGCGATTGCCAGCACGGTTGAAGACCTGACTGGGGCGGACGCGGCGCGGGTGTTGCGGATCACCACGACCTCGACCTTTGCAGCGGGGTGGCTGTTGCCGCGTCTGGCGGATTTTCGAGCCAAGCATCCGGGGATTGATCTGGTGATCGACCCGACCGCCGAGGCGCGCGATATCGGGCGCGAGGCGGATTTGGGCATCCGCTATGGCAATGGCGGTTGGGCGGGGTTGGTGTCGAAGCTGGTGCTGCGGTCGGGCGTGGTGGTGGTGGCGTCCCCCAAGTTGGTGCCAGAGGGGGCGGCGTCTTCGTTGGCTGATCTGGCGAAACTGCCGTGGTTGCAGGAATTGGGCACTTCGGAGGCGACGGCTTTTCTGGAAAAGCGTGGAATTCAGCGCGCGGTGGGGGCGGGGATGACCTCGATGCCCGGCACGTTGCTGCTGGATGCGGCGCGGGATGGGCAGGGGGTGGCGATCTCGGTCCGCGCGTTCATGGAGGCTGATCTGGCGGCAGGGCGTTTGCGGTTGCTGCACGAAGATCATGGCCGCGAGGGCTACTTTATGGTGACGCGACCGGGGATTTTGCGGCCATCCTTGCAGTTGTTTTGCGATTGGATGTTAAAGCAGGCAGGGGGCGGGCGGGGACAAACGGTCGCAGGCTGAAGCTGTATTTCGGATGCGGGATTGATTCAGGTCAAAGTCTGGCGCTGCGACGGGGCGCATAGAGGGTGCAGTCCCAGCCTGCCGGAGAGTTCCGTGACCAGTCCCGATACCCAGCCCACCAGCCTTTATGCCGCCCGTGAGCCGATCTTTCCGCGTCGGGTTAAAGGCACCTTCCGCACGCTGAAATGGTGGCTGCTGGGGCTGATGTTGGGGGTTTACTATGTCACACCCTGGCTGCGTTGGGATCGTGGACCAAGTCTGCCGGACCAAGCGGTGTTGGTCGATATCGCCAACCGCCGGTTTTTCTTCTTCATGATCGAGATTTGGCCTTACGAGTTCTATTTCGTCGCGGGCCTGCTGATCATGGCGGGGCTGGGGCTGTTTCTATTCACCAGCGCCGCAGGGCGGGTGTGGTGTGGCTATGCCTGCCCGCAAACGGTGTGGACCGACCTTTTTATTTTGGTGGAGCGCTGGATTGAGGGCGATCGCAACGCGCGGCTGCGCCTGCATCGGCAGATCTGGAACGTGGAAAAGCTGCGCAAGCGGCTGGTGAAATGGAGCGTTTGGTTGTTGATCGGCGTCGCCACCGGCGGGGCTTGGGTGTTCTATTTCACCGATGCGCCGACGTTGCTGCAAAACCTGATCCACGGCACGGCACATCCGGTGGCTTACACCACGATGGCTATTCTGACCGCGACGACCTTTGTGTTCGGCGGCTTCGCGCGCGAACAGATCTGCATCTACGCCTGCCCCTGGCCGCGGATTCAGGCGGCGATGGTCGATGAGGATACGCTGACCATTGGCTACCGTGATTGGCGGGGTGAGCCTCGGGGCAAGGCCAGCGTCGAGGGCAGCGGAGATTGCATCGACTGCATGGCGTGTGTCAACGTCTGCCCGATGGGGATTGATATTCGTGATGGTCAGCAGATGGCCTGCATCACCTGCGGGCTGTGCATCGACGCCTGCAACGACACGATGACCAAGATCGGCAAGCCGTTGAACCTGATCAGCTATATGGCATTGACGGATGAGGTCCGCGAGCGCGCTGGCCAACCTGCGCGCTCGATCTGGAGCCATGTGTTCCGACCCCGCACGATGATGTATACCGTGCTGTGGGCCGGGATAGGCATTGCCTTGGTGGTGGCGTTGTTCCTGCGAGCGTCTATTGATGTCAGCGTGACGCCAGTGCGCAACCCGATGTTTGTGACCCTTTCGGACGGATCAATCCGCAACACTTATGAACTTCGGCTGCGCAACAAGCATGGCGAAGACCGGTGGTTCACCTTTGCCGCGACCTCGGAGGCTGGGTTTGTGCTGACGTTGGATGGCGAGCCGGGGCTGAAGGTTCTGGTGCCTGCCAATGCGACCAAGACTCAGCGGCTGTTTGTGACGGCCCCGGCAAATTCTCTGGGGGCTGAAGCGGCACGCACCGATCTGCGGTTCTGGATTCAGGATTTGGGGACCGAGGCTACGCCGGGCAACGATCGGGTGCATCATGACACTGTGTTCAATGGGAAGGGTGAGTGAAATGGCCGATGCTGGCGTGCGCGAGATCAAGGGCTGGCATGTGCTGGCGTTTACGGTGGCGGCGTTTGGCGTGATCATCGCGGTCAATCTGGTGATGGCCTACAAGGCGATCAGCACGTTTCCGGGGCTGGAGGTGGAGAACTCTTACGTCGCAAGCCAGACCTTTGACGTGGACCGAAAGGCGCAAGAGAGTTTGGGCTGGACGGTTGCGCCCAGTTATGACGGCGCGAAGGGCGAGATGGTGTTGGCCTTCACCGACGCTGCGGGCAAGCCGGTGGTGGTCGAGGCCTTGGAGGTACTGCTGGGCCGGGTGACCGAAGCGCGCGAGGATTCGACGCCACGGTTTGTGTATGAGGGTGGGGTGTATGTCGCCCCTGCTACACTGGATCCGGGCAAATGGATGCTGCATGTCAGTGCGCGCTCGGGTGATGGTGTGCTGTTTCAGCAGCGGTTGAACCTGTTTGTGAAGGGCTAGGCGATGAGCGCGGTCGAGTTCGAACATGGCGGGATGGCGGCGTGTCCAGCCTGTGTTGTGGCGCCTTTGGCGCAAGCACAGGCGCAGATCGCCGCGCGGGGGCGGCTGATGCTGTCGCTGCCCTCGGCGCATTGTGCGGCTTGTATCTCGACGGTGGAAAGCGCGTTGACGGCGGTGCCGGGGGTAGAGTCGGCTCGGGTCAATCTGACGATGAAGCGGGTGTCAGTAGATGCTGGTTCAGCGGTGACGGCCGAGGCGCTGGTTGGGGTGTTGGCGGGCGTCGGGTTTGAGGCGCATGAGCTGGATGCGGGGTTGCTGAGCGCCACCGAGACCGACAAGCAGGGCCGCGAGCTGCTGATGCGGCTGGGGGTGGCGTTTTTCTCGATGATGAATGTGATGCTGTTGTCGGTGGCGGTGTGGTCGGGGGCCGAAGGGGCCACGCGCGATATGTTCCACTGGATTTCTGCGGCGATTGCGGTGCCGACGGTGATTTTCTGCGGCCAGCCGTTTTTCCGTTCTGCCTGGGCGGGGTTGAAGGTGGGGCGGTTGGGGATGGATTTCCCGATTTCGCTGGCTTTGGTGCTGGCCTCGGCGATCTCGCTGTTTGAGACGATCAAATCCGGGCATCACGCCTACTTCGATGCGGCGGTGATGCTGTGCTTTTTCCTGCTGCTTGGGCGGTATCTGGATCATCGCACGCGGGCGGTGGCAAGATCGGCTGCCGAGGAATTGGCGGCGCTGGAGGTGCCTCGGGCCTGTGTTCTGGTGGACGGGGCCGAGGTGGTGCGGGTGATTTCCGAGGTGGTGGTTGGCGATCTGGTGCGAGTGCGTCCGGGCGGGCGGATGCCGGTGGATGGGGTGGTGGAAGGCGGCGCGTCGGAAGTGGATCGCAGTTTGCTGACCGGGGAGAGCCTGCCGGTGTTTGTCGGTTTGGGGATGGTCGTGGCGGCGGGGGAGGTCAATCTGACCGGGCCTTTGACGCTGCGGGTGACGGCAGCGGGCAAGGATTCCAGTCTGCACCGAATGGCGGATCTGGTGGCGGTGGCAGAGAGTGCAAAGACGAAATACACTACGTTGGCCGAGAGGGCGGCGCGATTTTACTCGCCCATGGTGCATATCCTGTCGTTCAGCGCGTTTGGCTATTGGATGTGGGCGACCGGGGGCGATCTGCGGTTTGCGATCAACATTTCGGCAGCGGTGTTGATCATCACCTGCCCCTGTGCGCTGGGGTTGGCGGTGCCTGCGGTGGTGACGGCGGCAAGTGGCAAGCTGTTCCGCAAGGGGCTGCTGATCAAGCATGGCACGGCCCTGGAGCGGTTGGCGCAGGTTGATACCGTGGTGTTCGACAAGACCGGCACGCTGACGATGGGCGCGCCGGAGGTGGTGGATTTGCGCGAGCATCCGGTATGGGTGCTGGAGGTGGCGGCAGCTTTGGCGGCAGGGTCTTCGCATCCTTTGGCGCAGGCTTTGGCAGCGGCAGTGCGGGTGCAGGGGCTTGCGGCGGCAGAGGTTGCCGATCTGCGCGAGGTGCCGGGTTATGGCGTCGAGGGCGTTTGGCAGGGCCAGCCTGTGCGGTTGGGCCGGGCGGATTGGTGCGGGGCTGAGGCTTTGGCGGTGACGGCGACTTACCTGCGCGCGGGCGCTCAGACCCATGCTTTCGCTTACGCCGACAGTTTGCGTCCGGGGGCCGAGGCTGCGATTGCAGCGCTGAAGGCGCAGGGCAAGCAGATCAAGCTGATCTCGGGCGATGTACCGGGGGCGGTGGGGGAATTGGCCGCGCGGCTGGGGATTGTGGATTGGGTGGCGGGGGCCTTGCCCGCCGAGAAAGTGGCGCTGGTGCGTGCGCTGACTGCGCAGGGGCGGCGGGTCTTGATGGTGGGCGACGGGCTGAACGACACCGCCGCGCTGGCGGCGGCGCATGTGTCGATCTCGCCTGCGACGGCGTTGGACGCCGCCCGTACGGCTTCGGATATCGTGCTGCTGGGGCAGGATATGGCGGCGATTGGCGATGCGACGCGCATTGCGCGGCAGGCGACGCGGCGGATGGTCGAGAATTTCGGGATTTCGGCGGCGTATAACGTGATCGCGGTGCCTTTGGCCCTGATGGCGGCGGCGACGCCCTTGGCAGCGGCCTTGGCGATGTCTTTGTCGTCGATTACCGTCTCGCTGAATGCGATGAGGTTGAAGTAATGGAAATCCTGTCGATCCTGATTCCGGTGTCACTGCTGCTGGGTGGGGTGGGCTTGCTGGCGTTTATCTGGGCGATGAAAACCAAGCAGTTTGACGACCCCTCCGGGGATGCCAATCGGATTTTGATGAAGGATTGGGATGACAAGCCGAAGCAGTAGGCGAAGTCCGAAACGGAATTCGTGAACGATTTTCGCGGCGAAAATCGGCTACGATCATTGCCTACGCGCGGCCAGAGGTTGCCGACAGGCTGAGCGGTTCGATGCCCATGCCGCGCAAGGCACCGGCCCATTTGGAGGCGTCGTTCTCAGCAAAGATCAGCGCTTCGGACGGCTCCACCGTCAGCCAGTCGTTGCGGGTGATCTCGGCCTCCAGCTGGCCCGGACCCCAGCCGGAGTATCCCAGCGCCAGCAGGGCCTTGTCGGGGCCCTGGCCCTGCGCCATGGCTTCCAGCACATCCAAGGTAGCAGTCATGCCAAGGCCGCCCTCGATGCGCAGAGTTGCGGGGCCGCCGACGTAATCAGGTGAGTGCAAAACAAAGCCGCGCCCACGTTCTACCGGGCCACCGAAATGCACCGCAATCTTGCGGCTTTCGTCGCCCAGCGGGATTTTCAGATGTTCAAGTAGGCCGGAAAACGACATCTCCGGCAGGGTTTTGTTGATAATCAGCCCCATCGCGCCTTCTGGCGTATGAGCGCAGACGAGAATGACGGCATGTTCAAAGCGATGATCACCCATGCCGGGCATCGCCACCAGTAGCTTTCCGCAGAGATCCATCGAATCGCGCCCTTTATCTCGCTTCAGGTGCAAGATGGGCAAACGGGCATTTGGTTACAAGCCTCTCGCCGGATCGTGATTTCCCCGAAGGCGGGGCTTTGCTTATGACAGGGTATGCTGAAAGCCTTGTTCATCGCCCTCTGCCTCGCGTCACCCGCCCTTGCCACCACGCAAGACGATGTCTTGCAGGCCGATCTGTTGCCGGGATGGCAGATGCAGAACGGCCACCATATGGCGGGGCTGCGCTTGCAGCTTGCGCCCGATTGGAAAACCTATTGGCGCAGCCCGGGCGAGGCGGGGATACCGCCGTTGTTCAACTGGTCGGGTTCGGTGAATGTGAAATCGGTGCGGGTGCATTGGCCAAGCCCGGTGGTGTTTCACACCAATGGCATGCAGACGATTGGTTATCACGAGGGCGTGGTGTTGCCGTTGGAGGTGGTGCCGCTGGATGCCTCCAAGCCTGTGGAACTGCGGGCCGGGGTTGATCTGGGCGTGTGCAATCAGATTTGCATGCCTGCGGCGGTGCAGCTTTCTGCGGTATTGGATGCAGGTGAGCCTGATGCGGCGATTAAGGCGGCTTTGATGGCGCAACCGGTTGGCGGGAAGGCGGCGGGCTTGCGGGCGATTTCTTGTGAGGTTCAGCCGATTGCTGATGGCTTGCGGCTGACAGCGGTGCTGGATCTGCCGCAGCGCAGGGCCGAGACGGTGGTGTTTGAGACTTCGGATGCCAGTGTTTGGGTCGGTGAGGCGGAAAGCGTGCGGGCTGGTGGTCGGTTGACGGCAGCGGTGGATTTGGTTGCCAGCAGCGGAGCGCCGTTTGCGCTGGATCGCTCTGGGTTGGTGGTGACGGTGTTGGGCGCGGGCGGGTCGGTCGAGATCGCGGGCTGTCCGGCGCCGTGAGGGTTTGTTGAGGCGGCGGATGCCTCTGGCTACCTGAAATGCTTTACATTGCGGGCGGGATATTTTTGCGCAGAGGATGATGGTGAGCGCGCGTTCTGGAATGTTTCCCTGATGGGTGAGGCCGGGTGCCTCCGGCAGGGATATTTGCGCACAGAGGATGACCTTAGAGGCGGTCTACCTTGGGGCGGGCTGGATATTCAGCCGCGCAGTTTGGCTTTCAGCGACAAAAGGTCGGCCCAAGCCTCACGCTTGGCAAACGGGTTGCGCAGCAGGTAAGCGGGATGGGTCATCGGCAGCACGGGTTTGCCGAGGGCTTCGGTCCAGACCCCGCGCATCCGCAGAATGCCTTTGGTGTTCAGGATGGTTTGCAGCGGCGTGTTGCCGACCAGCACGATGACATCGGGGTTGATCAGCGCGATGTGGCGTTCGACAAACGGGCGCATCATGGCGATTTCATCGGTTGAGGGGTCGCGGTTTTGCGGGGGGCGCCATGGCAGGGTGTTGGTGATGTAAAGCGCCGTAGCCGGGTCGGGCGAGGTGCGAGCGAGGCCGATGGCGGCGAACATGCGGTCGAGAAGCTGGCCTGCGCGACCGACGAAGGGACGGCCTTCGCGATCTTCCTCGACACCGGGGGCTTCGCCGAGGATCAGGACGCGGGCGTTCGGGTTGCCATCGGCGAAGACCAGATTGCGCGCGCCTTTTTTCAATTCGCAATGCTCGAAGGCGGCGAGGGCTGCGCGCAGGGCTTCAAGTGTTTCGCAGTGGCTGGCTGCCGCACGGGCCTCAAAGATTGCGGTGTCCGGGTTGGGGGCTTCGGGTTCTGGTGGGGGCGCGGTAACTTTGGGTGCGGCGATGATCGGCGCGGGCGGCGGTGCTTTGATCGGTTCGGGCAGCTCGTAGCGGTTGAGCGGGGATTCGGCGCTGATGTCGGTCAGGCCGAGGTCGACCTGCCAAGCCAATGCGGCCAAGGCGGCGTGCCAGTCGCCTGTGATGTCATGCTCGATTCCCATATGCACAGGGTATGGCGTGGGGCGGGGCGCGACAAGGCTTGTTGGGCGGGCCTTGCCGGGGGCGCTTGGGGTTTCTATAAGCGGGCAAACCTGCCCTGGAGATGCCGATGAGCTTTCGCGCCCGCCACCTGCTTGGGATCGAGCAACTTTCGCCTTTGGAAATCACCACGATCTTGGATCTGGCGGATCGCTATGTCGATCTGAACCGCCGCACGGTGAAATCGTCGGATGCTTTGGCGGGGCTGACGCAAATCAACATGTTCTTTGAGAATTCGACCCGGACGCAGGCTTCGTTTGAATTGGCGGGCAAGCGACTGGGCGCGGATGTGATGAACATGTCGGTCGGCTCGTCTTCGGTGAAGAAGGGTGAGACGCTGATTGATACCGCAATGACGCTGAACGCGATGCATCCCGATTTGCTGGTGGTGCGGCATGGCGCGTCGGGGGCGGTGAATCTGCTGGCCAGCAAGGTCAACTGCGCGGTGCTGAATGCGGGCGATGGGCGGCATGAGCATCCGACGCAGGCTTTGTTGGATGCGCTGACCATTCGGCGGGCGAAGGGGCGGATACAAAGGCTGACGATTGCGATTTGCGGCGATATTGCACATTCCCGTGTGGCGCGCAGCAATCTGATATTGCTGGGCAAGATGGAAAATCGGCTGCGGTTGATTGCTCCGCCCACCTTGATGCCTGCGGGGGTAGAGCATTTCGGCTGTGAATTATACGACGACATGCGCAAGGGGCTTGAGGGCGCCGATGTGGTGATGATGCTGCGCTTGCAGAAGGAACGCATGGACGGCGGGTTTATTCCGTCAGAGCGCGAGTATTACCACCGCTATGGGCTGGACGCCGAGAAGCTGTCGTTTGCCAAGCCGGATGCGATTGTGATGCATCCGGGGCCGATGAACCGGGGCGTCGAGATTGACGGCGAGTTGGCGGATGACATCAACCGTTCGGTTATTCAGGATCAGGTCGAGATGGGCGTGGCGGTGCGGATGGCCTGCATGGATTTGCTGGCGCGCAATCTGCGGGCGGAACGTGGGCGGGCGGCTGTGGGGGTGCTGGTATGAGCGAGAAGCCGAAGCGGAAATGGTCGGACGCCCGGATGAGCGGCATGGTGGCGACCGGGGTGCTGGTGTTTCTGGCGGTGTTCACGGTGGCGTTTGTTTGGATGGCGGGGTGAGGGATGGCTAAACTTTTGCCGATGACCGCCGAAGATTGGAAGCCGTTTATAAATCAAGATGAGGCGCTGCGTTGGTTCGGTAGCAGCGAACTCGCTTACTATTGGACGACGCTTGCAATGGCTGCAATTTTTTTCGGCACAGGCGGAATTGCATTTGGAAATGCAGCCTTTTTCTATCCCGATCTGCAAAGCTACTGCCTTGACGATCATACCAACGGTTGTTCCAAGTTCTTTGCCATGCGGTGGCCGGGACTAATCGCCAGTATAGGGATTGTGCTGATCGTCCTCCTCACTATTGTAACAATGCTGTCTGGCTGGCTGCGCCACAATTTTGCACTGACAGACCGCCGCGCCCTTTGGATAATCGACGCGCCATGGCGCAAGACGCGAGCAAAGTTGTATGAGGCAGACTTCCGTGTAGAGAAGCCACGGATCGATATGAAAGCCGTAAAATTTGGCTATTCAGACAGGGGTGTTAGCTTCGCTGGCCTTAGTCCAGAACAGCGTGACCTCATCCTCAAGTTAGTGAGTGACATAGCCGGAGAACAAAAACAGTGACCCTGCACTTTACCAACGCCCGCCTGATCAACCCGGAATTTGGCACTGATGAGGTCGGCTCCTTGACCATCGACAATGGCGTGATCGTGGCCCTCGACGCTGACGCCCCGGCGGGGGCTACTGAGGTGGATTGCGGTGGGCATTGTCTGGCGCCCGGCATCGTCGATATCGGCGTCAAGATTGGCGAACCCGGTGAGCGGCATAAGGAATCGTTCCGCTCGGCGGGGTTAGCTGCTTCGGCGGGGGGGATCACCACGATGGTGGTGCGGCCCGATACCACGCCGTCGATCGACACGCCGGAGGTGTTGGAGTTTGTGACCCGGCGCGCGGGGGAGGCGCGGGTGCGGATCAGGCATATGGCGGCGCTGACCAAGGCGCGCGCGGGGCATGAGATGACCGAGATCGGGTTTCTGCTCGATGCCGGGGCGGTGGCGTTTACCGATGTGTTCAAGGTTTCGAGCGATACCAAGGCGTTAAGTCGGGCGTTCACCTATGTGCGATCTTTGGGGGCTTTGGTGATCGGGCATCCACAGGAGCCGGGGCTGTCAGCGGGGGCGGCGGCGACGAGCGGAAAGTTCGCCAGTTTGCGCGGCTTGCCGGGAGTCTCGGCGATGGCGGAGCGGATTGGGCTCGACCGTGATCTGGGCTTGGTTGAGATGACCGGAGTGCGTTATCACGCCGATCAGATCACCACGGCGCGAAGTTTGCCTGCGTTGGAGCGCGCCAAAGCGAATGGGTTTGATGTGACGGCGGGGGTGTCGATCCACCATCTGACGCTGAACGAGATTGATGTCGGCGATTACAGGACGTTCTTCAAGTTCACCCCGCCGCTGCGGTCGGAAGAAGACCGGATGGCGATGGTGCAGGCGGTGGCGGAGGGGCTGATCGACGTGATCGGATCGTTCCACACGCCTGCGGATGAGGAATCCAAGCGTCTGCCATTTGAGGAAGCGGCGAGCGGCGCTGTGGGGCTTGAGACTTTGCTGCCCGCGGCGCTGCGTCTGTATCATGCCGGGCAGTTGGATTTGCCGACGTTGTTCCGGGCCTTGGCGCTGAACCCGTCGAAGCGGCTGGGGCTGCCGCAGGGGCGGCTTTCGGTGGGCGCGCCTGCGGATCTGGTGTTGTTCGACCCCTATGCGCCCTACCTGCTGGATCGGTTCAAGTTGCACTCGAAATCCAAGAACACGCCGTTTGACGGCTGCCGGATGGAGGGTAAGGTGCTGGCAACTTATGTCGCGGGCCAAGCGGTTTATCAGGGGTAAGACATGCCAGAGATTGTTTCCTCGCCGTTGCTGTTGGGGCTGGTCGCCGCGCTGGCCTACCTTTTGGGATCGGTGCCGTTTGGCGTGGTGATCACGCGGGCGCTGGGACTGGGGGATCTGCGCGCGATTGGTTCGGGGAACATTGGTGCGACCAATGTGCTGCGGACAGGGAATAAGGGCGCGGCGCTGGCGACGCTGCTGCTGGATGCGGCGAAGGGGGGGGTGGCGGTGCTGATCGCGCGGTATGCGGTTGGGGAAGATGCAGCGCAGCTGGCGGGGCTGGCGGCGTTTCTGGGGCATTTGTTCCCGGTCTGGCTGGGGTTCAAGGGCGGCAAGGGGGTGGCGACCTTCCTCGGCATGCTGCTGGCTTTGGCTTGGCCGGTGGGGCTGGCGGCTTGTGCGACCTGGGCGGTTGCAGCGGCTGTTTGGCGGATATCGTCGCTGGCGGCGCTGGTGGCTGCGGCTTTGTCGGGGTTCTGGCTGTTCGTGTTCGATCAGGGCCATATGCTGGTCTTGGTATTCATCCTGACCGTGCTGGTCTATGTGCGGCACTGGCCGAACTTGCAGCGGTTGAAGGCGGGGACGGAGCCTAAGATCGGGACGAAGAAGGCCTAAGGGATTTGCTCTTTTTGAAATACTCCCGCCGGAGGCATCCGGCATAAATGCAGCGAGCCGCCGGCGGGGTTATTTAGGCCAATGTGAAAGCTACAGGCTGCTCGCCTGATAAATCGGCGTCAGGCTTTTGCCCCATGCGCCGTTATACAGATCAAGCCAGCGGTCGGCTTGGGTTTTCGCGGTGGCGAGGTTTTGCACAAGGGGGGCGAGGTAGCGCTGTTCGTCCAAGCCTCGGGCGGCGAGGCCTGCGTGTGACAACCCAACAGCGGCGCGGGCGAGGTCTAGCAGTTTCACGCCACTGGCTTCGGCTTGCAGGGCGCTGACGGAGGCGCCGATGCGCAGGGCTTCGCGGGTTTCAGAGTCAAAACCTTTCACCAGATCCCATGCGGCATCGAGGGCGGCGTCGTCATACATCAGGCCGACCCAGAAGGCGGGCAGGGCGTCGATATGGGCTTGGTCGCCGCAATCGGCGCCGCGCATTTCGATGTATTTCTTGACACGGGCTTCGGGGAAGACGGTGGTCATATGGTCGGCCCAGTCGGAGAGGGTGGGCTTTTCACCGGGCAAGGCGGGCAGTTCGCCTTTCAGGAAAGCGCGGAAGGACTGGCCCAAGGCATTGATATATTTGCCGTCGCGGTAGACGAAATACATCGGCGCGTCCAAGACCCAATCGACGTATTGCTGAAAGCCAAAACCTTGGTCGAAGGCGAAGGGCAGCATGCCGGTGCGGGCATTGTCCAAGCCACGCCAGATGCGCGAGCGCCATGATTTATGGCCGTTTGGCTTGCCGTCGAAGAACGGGCTAGAGGCGAATAGGGCGGTGGCGACGGGTTGCAGCGCGAGGGCGACGCGGAGTTTTTTGACCATATCGGCTTCGGACGCGTAGTCTAGGTTCACCTGCACGGTACAGGTGCGATACATCATCTGGGTGCCGTGGGTGCCGACGCGGCCCATATAGTCGGTCATCAGGCGATAGCGGCCTTTTGGCATTACGGGCATCGTCTCGGCCGACCATTCGGGCGCGGCACCGATCCCCATGAATTTGATGCCCAGCGGGTCGGCGATGCTGCGGACTTCATCCAGATGGTTTTGAAGTTCAGCAGCACCTTGGTGCAGATTTTCCAAGGGTGCGCCGGAGAGTTCAAACTGTCCGCCGGGTTCCAGCGAAATGTTGGCCCCGGCGCGGGTCATGCCGATGATATTGTCGGCCTCGGTCACCGGGGTCCAGCCAAAGCTTTGCAGGCCTGCAAACAGGGCAGAAATTGAGCGGTCACCAGCATAGGGCAGCGGCGCGCGGGTGTCGGTCAGCCAGCCGAATTTCTCATGCTCGGTGCCGATGCGCCAATCGGCTTTCGGTTTGCTGCCGGACTCCAACAACTCGGCGAGTTGCGCGAAGTCTTCGATGGGGCCGCCGCCGGACTGAGGAATCGACATGGGGCAGGGCCCTTTCGCTTTGGAAATTTCAGGATGCAACTGGTGAAGCGGCGGCGTGGCTAAGTCAAGAGTGGCCGCACGCGCGTTACAATACGTTCATTCGCGGGAAAGTGCGCCGATAGCGGGGCGGTGCCAGATGGTTTTGGTCTCTGCCGCCAGCGCCAGATGGCTGGAGCCGGTGCTGGGTTTGGCATCCAGGGCGGCGACAAGGGCGAGGGTGTTCATGCCGGGCAGGCTGGCGAAGGCGTCGAACAGTTTGTCGGCTCCGGTGGCGTCAACGGGGATCAGCAGAGCCTGTCCGTCGGCTTGCTTTAAGCGCCAGACACGGCGGCCTCGGAGCGAGAGCAGGCGGAGTTCGGTGAGTTCGGGTATGGCGACATAGCCGCCGCTCTGGGGGCCGAGATAGCCGATCTGGCCTTCATTGACCTCGACAAGGCCGGGGGCTTCGACGGTCTGGGCAAAGCGCAGGCGGCGCAGGGCGAGGATCCCCCACGCCACGCCGAAAGCGCCAAAGGCGGTGCCGACGGGGGTGAGCAGGTAGCCGCCGAGCAGGATCAGCCAGAGGCCAAAGCCAAGGATGGCGGCGGCCCAGATCACTTCGGAGAAGCGTTTCAGCATGGCGAGAAACTCGGGGCGGATCATGCCCAATCGCCTAACGTCGCTTGCCACAGGGTGAGAGCCGCGACGGCGGCGGTGTCGGCGCGCAGGATGCGGGGGCCAAGCGCGGTGGGGTGGATTTGTGGCAGGGCGCGCAGGCGTTGCTGTTCGTCGGCCGAGAAACCGCCTTCGGGGCCGATCAGGATGGCCCATTTTCCGCCGCGTGGGCCACTTAGGGCCGGGGCTTGGCCGACCATCGCCTCATCACACCACAGCAGCTTGCGGTCTGCGGGGAGAGTG
>JBKJTI010000059.1:0-3721 GCA_046590425.1 Cypionkella sp.
CCGGTTTCATCTGCCAGCCAGCCCATGTTGTTCCCTCCCCGAAACCCTGTGCGGTATGTCGCTTTCTGACGTGCAGAGTGGAAGCGTTCCGGGCAGTTGGAAAGCGGGAAACCGAAGGATCATGCAGTGACCGCGACAAAAGACCATACTTTAGCCGCCGCCGGGCTGATCTTTACCTATGCGATGATCATTGGCTTCACCGACAACTATGTGAAGGTGATCGCAGCAGAGGCCGGTCTGTGGCAGTTCCACTTCACCCGCACCTTCATCGCGATGATCCTGCTGGGGGTGTTGGCATTGGCGTTCGGTCTGCGCTTGCGCCCGGTGAACCTGCGCGCGGTGCTGGCGCGGTCCACCATTCATGGCGCGGCGATGGTGATCTATTTCGGCGCTTTGGCTTTTTTGCCGGTGGCTTTGGTCGCGGCGGGGCTATTCACAGCACCCATTTTCGTGCTGCTGATTTCGCGCTTTGCTTACGGTCATGCGATTGGCCCGGTGCGGATCATCGCGGTTGCGGTGGGGTTTCTGGGCGTGATTCTGGTGCTGGGGCCCGAAGCCATGTCGGGTGCATCTGTGGCGGCTTTGCTGCCGGTGATCGCGGGGGCGATGTATGCGATGGGCAATATTGCCACCCGCGAATGGTGTCCCGAGGAAAGCGCCGAGACTTTGCTGGCCGGGTTTTTTGTGGCGTTGGGGGTGATTGGGGCAGTGGGCATGATCGCATTGGCGTTGTGGCCGATTGCGGTCCCGGAGGGCACCGACGGCTTCTTGCAACGCGGGGCGGTTTGGGCCTCGGGCGAGTTTTATTTCTGGACCTTTGTGCAGGCGGCAGGGTCGCTGATCGGCGTGGGCATGATGATCAGGGCCTATCAGATCACCGAAGCCAGCCGGGCAAGTGTGCTGGAGTACATCATCCTGCCCGCTTCGGCGTTCTGGTCTTATCTGATCTGGGGTGAGACGCTGACACCCTTGGCGGTATTTGGCATGGTGCTGATTGTGGCAGCAGGGTCGATGATTGCTCTGCGGGCAAAGGCGCAGGAGGGCTAATCGCCCACCGCTTCGCGCCAATGGCGGCGGCAGAGCGAAACATAAGTTTCATTGCCGCCGATCTGCACCTGCTCACCGTCTTTCAGCGCCCGCCCATCCGGGCCGCGCCGGATCACCATCGTCGCCTTCTTGCCGCAATGGCAGATCGTGCGCACCTCGCGCATTTCATCCGCCCAAGCGAGCAGGGCTGCCGAGCCGGGGAAAAGATTGCCTTGGAAATCAACGCGCAAGCCGTAGCACATCACCGGAACGCCCAGATCATCGACGGCGCGCGCGAGTTGCCAGACTTGTTCTTTGGTCAGGAATTGCGACTCGTCGATGAACACACAAGCCACCGGGCCTTGCGCAAACCGCGCTGCCAGCTTGGCAAACAGATCATCCTCTGGCGCAAAGGTATCCGCCGCTTCGCCAATGCCGATCCGGCTGGCGATACGACCTTCCCCCGCGCGGTTGTCGAACTGCGCTGTGATCAGAAAGGTCTGCATCCCGCCTTCGCGATAGTTATGCGCGGCTTGCAGCAGCAGGGTCGATTTGCCTGCGTTCATCGTGGAGTAGTGGAAATAAAGCTTGGCCATGCGCCGATCTAGCGCATGGCCAAGGGCACTGGCAAGACCGCGCAAGGAGGCCACGGTGACTTGCCGCAGTGAAACAGAGGCACCAAAAAACACACTGGCACACTGGCAACACAGACAACACGGCACATACTCGGGTGGGGCCAAAGCAGACCCGCCTCAAATGGTTACGCGCGATCAGGCAAGCCCAAACGCAAACTCAAGCGGTAGGTCCGCCGTGCGACCGTGACACTTGCCCCAGATCACCGTTATGGGCCTATGCACAGCGGAACCCCACCCACGCCAGCGCTGGGGGCGCTGGCCACTCACTAAAGTTCCGGTTGCCCGGAACACCTTTATGAATGACAATTTCTTAGGACGGGATTAATGGGAAAACACAGAATGAATTCCCCGGTTTAGCCGCAAGGGGAGGGTGGGGCCAATAATGAGTACTGAAAGCTATCTGAAAAAACACACCGAAGCGCTGGTCAAAGATGTCGGCATCGAGGCCGCTTGTGCTTTGACCGGAAAGTCAAAGGCGACGCTGGGGCGGTATTATTCGGATTCCGATGAGCATGACGACCGGTTCATGCCGATTGATGTGGTCGCACAACTGGAATCGGCCGCGCGGTTTCCGCATGTGACCGAGGCTTTGGCCGATCTGCGCGGCATCACGCTCAGCTATGATCCTGAAAAGCGCAACGCTGACAGCAAGGGCGTCAATGGCGATGTGGTGGCACTGGCGCAGCGCTTTGCCATGCTGATGGCCGAATATAACACGGCGATAGGTGACGGGGTGATCTCGGTCAACGAGGCCAAGCGGATGCTGCGGGAAACCTTGGCGATTCAACAGGTTCTGCTGGAGATGAAGCTGAACCTTGAGGAAGAGGTCAGCTAAAGCGGCCTTGCCTCAACTAGAATGAAAAGCGCCCGGAGGATCTCCGGGCGCTTTTTTGTTTTAGCGTGGCGTGCGCGCGACGGCAGAGCGCGGCTTGGCCGCCCCATCTGCCCGACGCGGGGCAAAGCTGCCGCCAGCGGGCTTCGGTTTGCCCATCGGTTTCGCACCGGGTTTGCCGGGGGCCGCGCGCTGGATCGGTTGGCTGCCAGCCTTCTGGCCGCCACGACTCATGCCGGGGCGCTGGCCACGGTTCTGACCGGGCTTCGGTGCCGCTGCCACCGCATCCGCTGCCCAAGGCGCGCCACCCAAAATCGGGATCGGCTTTTTCAACAGCTTTTCAACGGCCTGCAATTCGCCCATCTCGGCAGGCGCGCAGAAGGAAATCGAGGTGCCTTCCTTTCCAGCGCGTGCCGTCCGGCCAATGCGGTGCACATAGTTTTCCGGCACGTTCGGCATGTCGAAGTTATAGACAAAGCGCACGCCGGGAATGTCGATGCCGCGCGAGGCCACATCGGTCGCCACCAGCACATCCAACTCCGCCTTGCGGAACTCGGTCAAAGTGCGGTCGCGCTGGTTCTGGCTTTTGTTGCCGTGGATCGAGCCTGCCTTAAAGCCCCAAGCCACCAGCAGCTTCATCAGCTTTTCCGAACCGTGCTTGGTGCGGCCAAACACCAAGGCCTGCTCGCCCGGATGCTTCAGCAGATATTCTTTCAGCATCAAAGCCTTGTCGCCATTCGGCAGATAATGCACGCCTTGGTCGATCCGCTCTACCGGCTTGCCCGGAGGGGCAACTTGCACCTTGATCGGGTTTTGCAGATAGGTCGCGGCGAGTTCTTCAATATCCTTCGGCATGGTGGCCGAGAACAGCAGGGTCTGGCGTTTCAACGGGATATGCTTGGCGATTTTGCGCAACGAATGGATGAAACCCATGTCGAGCATATGGTCGGCCTCGTCCAGCACCAGGTAGCCGGTGGCGTGCAAGGACACATCGCCACGCTCCAACAAATCAATCAGACGGCCGGGGGTGGCGACAAGGATATCCGCGCCGCGTTTCAGCCGCTCAGCCTGCTTGAACAGGCTAGCGCCGCCAACAACCATGGCGACCTTCACCGAGGTGCCTTTGGTGAAAACCTCAAGGTTATCCGCGATTTGCGCGACAAGCTCGCGGGTGGGGGCCAGGATCAAAGCCCGCACGGTTTTCGGTGCAGGCGGATGGCCCAGATCA
>JBKJTI010000117.1:0-14967 GCA_046590425.1 Cypionkella sp.
ATCGCGCTTTTCGATGACCAAAGCATAGGTCATTTCCGAAAGCTGATCGGTCGTAAGCTGCACGTTTTCCAGCATTGCCGCCACATCGGGAAAATCGGCCTTGAGCGCAGTTGCATATCGGCGGCATGATCGGATCCTCCATCGGATCGGTGATCGATTCTGCGCTGATGGCCTCGCTCTCGCCCGGCCAGCGCATCGAAGGCGCGCGGCTCGACAGTCTGCGCATCACCTCTGCCACCGAGGGCACGGTGATCCCGCGCCTCTTTGGTCGGATGCGGCTCGGCGGCAACATCATCTGGGCCACCGACTTCGTTGAAGAGGTCAACACCTCCAGTTCAGGCGGCAAGGGCGGAGGGCCGACGGTCACCACGACAGAATACCTCTACTCGGCTTCGTTCGCGGTCGGGCTGACCGAAGCGCCGATCACCGGCATCGGGCGCATCTGGGCGGATGGCAGTCTGATGGATCTGACCGGGGTGACCTGGCGCTGGTATTCCGGATCCGATGCACAAAGCCCCGACCCGTTCATCGCGTCCAAGATGGGGGCCACCAGCACCCCGGCCTATCGTGGCCTTGCCTACGTGGTGTTCGAGAATCTGGCGCTGACCGCCTTCGGCAACCGGCTGCCGCAACTGTCGTTTGAGATCTTCGCACCGCTGCCCGATCCGGACACGGCCGAGGGGCTGGTGCGGGCCGTGACCATGATCCCGGCCTCGGGCGAGTTCGCCTATGCCACGGACGTGGTGACCAAGACCGATGCGGGCACGAGTTCCGCCGAGAACGTCAATGCCATTACCGACGCGCCCGATCTGGAGGTGTGCCTCGACCGGCTCGAGGCGCTGGCTCCGGCGGTGGCCAGCGTCAGCCTGGTGGTGGCCTGTTTCGGCGACGATCTTCGCGCAGGCAGCTGCACGGTGAGGCCAAAGGTCGAGGTCGCGGCCAAGACCACGGTGCCGCTCTGGTCGGTGAATGGCGTGGCGCGTGCAGCCGCGCCGGTGATCAGCCAGATCGACGGCAAGCTGGTCTATGGGGGCACACCTGCGGACTTTTCCGTGGTGCAGGCGATTCAGGCAATCAAGGCACGCGGGTTTCGAGTGACGATCTATCCGTTCCTGATGATGGACGTGCCGCCGGTGAATACCCTGCCGAACCCATATTCCGACAATCTGGCCGGTGTCGGACAAGCCGCCCTGCCGTGGCGGGGCCGGATCACCTGTTCGCCTGCTGCGGGTTTCGTGGGGTCGGTCGACAAGACCGCCCCTGCGGGGGCGCAGGTAGCGGCCTTCTTCGGCACCGCCACCCCGTCCAACTTCGCGGTGTCGGGCACCACGGTAACTTAGACCGGCGGCGCGGAATGGGGTCTTCGCCGGATGATCCTGCACTATGCCCACCTCTGTGCGGCAGCGGGCGGCGTCGATGCCTTCCTGATCGGATCGGAAATGATCGGCCTGACCACGATCCGGAGCGGTGCCAGCACCTATCCGGCGGTGACCGCGTTAAAGGAGTTGGCGGCAGATGTGCGCAGCATTCTCGGGCCAGGCTCGAAGATCGGCTATGCAGGCAACTGGTCGGAATACTTCGGCCACCATCCGCAAGACGGAAGTGCCGATGTGTACTTTCACCTCGATCCGCTCTGGTCCGATGCCAACATCGACTTCATCAGCATCGATAATTACATGCCGATCTCGGACTGGCGAGATGGCTTTGATCATGCCGATGCCACGCTGGCTCCAGCAATCTACGACCGGGCCTTTCTGCAATCGAACATCGCGGGCGGCGAGGGCTTCGACTGGTTTTACGCCAGCCAGAATGACCGCGACAGCCAGACCCGGACGCAGATCACCGACGGCGGCGTGGCCAAGCCGTGGGTGTTCCGATTCAAGGATCTGCGAAGCTGGTGGAGCAACCCGCACTTCAATCGCCCGGTCGGTGTAGAAAGTGGCACGGCGACAGCTTGGGTGCCGCAATCCAAACCTTTCTGGTTCACCGAACTTGGCTGCCCGACCGTGGACCGCGGCACCAACCAGCCGAACGTGTTCTTCGATCCGAAGTCATCCGAGAGCCAGGTGCCCTATCATTCGCGGGGCTGGCGGGATGATGCGATCCAGCGCGCCTACCTTGAGGCGACGTATCTGTTCTGGGGCGCCACAGCGAACAACCCGGTCTCGGCGGTCTACAGCGGCCCGATGGTCAACGTGGCTAACTGCGCCGCCTGGACTTGGGATGCGCGGCCCTATCCGTTTTTTCCGCAAGCCAGCGACATCTGGTCGGACGGGCCGAACTGGCGGCTTGGCCATTGGCTGACCGGTCGGCTTGGCGCGGTGTCGCTCGCCGCCCTAGTGCGTCGCCTCTGCCTGCGCGCCGGGCTGGCGGAGACTTTGATCGACGTCCCCGGCCTCTGGGGTGCCGTTGAGGGCTATGTCATCACCGCAGTGGAAAGCCCGCGTGGCTCGATCAGCATGCTGGCCCAGCACTTCGGCTTCGATGCAGTCGAGAGCGAAGGTCGCATCCGGTTCATCATGCGCGGACAGGGCGTCGTAGCAACGATCACGCCCGACGACATGGTGGCCGCCTCCGGCTCAGGCGATGTGATGGAGTTGACCCGCGCGCAGGAGACCGAACTGCCGCAAGCCCTGAAATGGCAGTTGGCCCGCGCCGACGAGGACTATGAAGCGGCGATCGTCGAGGCCCAGCGCATCACCGTCACCGCCGCCCGCATCGCCTCGGAGTCCTTCGCGATGGCGGTGCCGCCCGAGGAAGCCGAGCGGCGCTGTCGCCGGGCGCTGATGGAGACGTGGACGGGACGCGAAAGTGCCGTGTTCAAACTGCCGCCGTCCCGGTTGGCGCTCGATCCCTGCGACGTGATCCATCTCGACCATGACGGGCGGCTGACCGAGTTCCGGCTGATCTCGGTCGGCGATGCAGGCGCGCGCAGCATCGAAGCGCGGCGGCAGGATCGCGCGGTCTACGACCTGGCGCCGGGCGCGGCACGCGCCGCCACGGTCGCCCGCCCGGTGACCTTCGGTGTGCCGGAAGTGCTGTTTCTCGATCTGCCGCAGTTGAGCGACAGCATTCCCGCCCACCATCCGCTGATCGCCGCCGATGCCCAGCCGTGGCCGGGCGAGATGGCGGTGTTTCGCAGCCCGGCGCTCGATGGCTTCAGCCTGCTGACCACCTTTGGCCAGCGGGCGAGGATCGGCAGGCTGGCGGCGGATTTCTACGCCGGGCCGGTTTCGCGGTTCGATCTCGGCAATGCGCTGGTGATCGACCTCGCCAGTGGCGCGCTGCAAAGCGTGACCGACATCGCCCTTTTTGGCGGGGCCAATGTTCTGGCGGTGGAGGCGGCCCCCGGCCAATGGGAGATCGTCCAGGTCGGAACGGTTCAGCTGATCGCACCCGGCCGCTACCGCCTGACCCGACTGCTGCGGGGCCAACGCGGCACAGAACTCGCAATGGCCAACCCAGCGCTGGCCGGGGCGCGGGTGGTGATCCTCGACACGACGGTTGCGGCGCTGCCGGTGGGTCAGTCCGAGATTGGACTGCCGTGGAACTGGCGCGTTGGCCCAGCGTCGCGGTCGGTCAGCGATGCAAGCTACGCCGCAAGGACCTTCACCCCGACCGGGGTCGGGCTGCGGCCGTTTTCTGTGGGTCAGGTCGAACAGCCATGGCGATCGGCGCGCGTCCCCGGCGATTTGACGATCCGCTGGATCCGGCGTTCGCGCGCCCTGGCGGCCGACAGCTGGGAGGCAGCGGAAGTGCCATTGGCAGAAGACAGCGAAGCCTATGCGGTCGAAATCCTCGACGGTGTCGCTGTCAAACGTACGCTCACTGCCAGCACGACTTCAGCCCTCTACACCG
Source organism: Cypionkella sp. (assembly GCA_046590425.1). Classification (GTDB taxonomy): domain Bacteria; phylum Pseudomonadota; class Alphaproteobacteria; order Rhodobacterales; family Rhodobacteraceae; genus Cypionkella. Next base: position 3,859 of record JBKJTI010000117.1, read on the forward strand.
CCGCTCAGCAGGCCGTTGATTGGGGTGCGCCGCTTGGTCCCGGCAGAAGCCTCGCCATCCGCATTTATCAGCTCTCGGCCCTGACCGGGCGGGGTGCCGTGCGATCCGTCACCCTCTTCTTCTGAAGGCAGTCCCGATGGCCGATATCTCCCCGCACTTGCTGCTGCCCTTCATCCTGGCCGCACAGGCCCAAAAGCACGTCACGCACCCTGTTCAAACAAGGGGCCGGTGCGACGCCTGGCCCTTTCTTGGATTGGTCTGGCGGCAACGCCGGGCCGAGCATGTTTGAAAAGGGTTCAGCCGCTCGCGCGGAAGGCAAGCCCCACTACCTTCCAGGCGGGAAAAACCCTTTCGGAAGACGCATCTGGCGAAGCCCGCGCTCATAGATCTCGATGAAAAGCACCCAAAGGCTCTGGCGTGCCGTTACGGACCGCACCAGACCTACACACGTCAATGCCAGGATCGCTCCGCCAAGAATGTCTGACGGATAATGGGCTCCCAGAAAGACCCGCGCCCAAGATACGGCGAGCGCCAGTCCCAGAAGAACTGTACCTTTCTTACGCAGCGAAGCCGCAGCCATCAGACCGAAGGCCAGCGCGAACATCAGCGTGGCATGGTCACTTGGGAAGGAGTTTTCTGGCAGATGGTTCAGCAAATTGGCCCCAAGACCAACTTCGAACGGACGCGGACGATAATGAATCCAGCCGATCACCTGAACCATGAACAAGCCCAAGGCTCCAGCTGCCGACGCGTCCAGCAATGCGGGACGCCAGCCCTTCCGCGCACGCACCCACGCCACAATCAGAGCAAACCCAACCAATGGAACGATGGCGCTGGCGAAGAATTCGGCCAGCGCAACACACCAGTGTGGCGAGTGCAGTGTTCCGGTCAGCCACAGGAAAAAAGCGTTGTCGATGGATTGCATGCTGTCTCTATGAAATCGTGTCTGTGGCAGGGGGCAGGAATGGGCGCTAGCAGGCCAAATCCTGAATTATGGTCAGGGTTGCCGGGGGTCTTTTCCTCGGCAACCCTTCGATCCGAAGCCTTTCAGGCAGGCGTAGCGCGTTCGTCACCGTCGTGGGTGACGCTCTTATAGGCGACGATCCCGAAGATGGCGGCAAGGAACAGGGCGCTGGTGATGATCGTGCCGAGGCCCATTCCGCCGTATTCCGCCGGTTGGGACAAAAGATCGCCAAAGCTGGCACCCAGAGGACGGGTGAAGATGTAGGCGAGCCAAAAGCCAAGGATCGGGTCAAGGCCGAGGAAGAAGTAGCCAGACGACAGGGAGGCGATGATCAGGCCGAACAGGATGCCGGTGGACAGGTAACCCAGCCCGAAATGTTCGGCCACCAGATCGCCTGCTGCCGTGCCAAGGGCGAAGGTGAACAGGATCGCCAGCCAATACCAGGCTTCGCGCCGGGTGGTCAGGATCGAATGGATCGACAGGGTCCGCTCGGACGCATACCAGACGCCGAAGGTTGCGATCAGGGCGAGAGTGAAGCCGACCGTCGTTGTCACCAGCGAGACGCCGAAGTTGTCGACCAGATTGTCTGTGACCAATGTGCCAACGATGCTGATCAGCACGACCGCCAACCAATATGACCAAGGCACATAGCGTTTCTGACCGAACTGCAGGAAAAGCGCCCCGATCAGGATGGCCGCCATGATCAGCGACGTCGCCGTCAGACCAAGGCCAAGGTTGACCGCCAGATAATCGGCGGCAGTTTCGCCCATGGTCACGGCCATCAGCTTGATCAGCCAGAAATCGACGGTGACGCGTGGAACGCGGTTAAGGGCGGCGGGGGTGGAAGAGGGATAGGTCATGTCGGGTGCCTTGTTCATGGTCATCTGAGACGGGTTCATGTGGCGGCCAACAGCGCCAGCGCCTGTGCGCTGAAGCCGTCTGCCCGTGCATCGTCATCCGCATTGCAGCGTTCAAGCGCCTTGGTCTGGAAATCGGTCGCGGCGGCTTTGTCAGCTGCGGCAATGGTCGTGGTCGCAAGACCAGCGGCTAGGTCTGACAGCATGACCTCACATGGCAGGGCGCGGCCCGCGTCATCCGTCACAGCGATTCCACTGACCATCGTGACACCAGCCGCAGGGCCCTGACCCAACGCATTGGCCGGTGCGTCAAGCGAGGTCGCAAGGGCGGCAAGTGTCGCTGTCACATCGGCAGCGACAGGGGTTGAGGCCCGAAGCGCATCGAGGGCATTGTCAGCCACCATATCGACATTGCCCCAGGCATTGCTGTCCATCGCCCGCATGGTGTCTGCCGCATCATCCCAAGCCGTTTCAAAGTCGGTAATGCGCTTTTCCGCCGCCGCAAAGTCGCCCGTTGCCGCGATGGTTTCGACATCGGAGACGATCTTTTTCATCGCCGACAGATCACCCAATGGGTCAGCCATGGCGGGCGCAGCTGTCGCTGCCACGACCGGCCCGGTCGAATACATCTGGAAGGCGGTGAACCCGGCCACGGGCAGGGTGATCAGGGCGGTGGCGAGAAGGATTTGTTTCATGACGGTGTCCATTTGGTTGTTCAGAACACTGTCTTGGGCTGCGCACCTTTCGGCATCCTCACAGCGGGCTTACCGACTTGTAAGGTTGCCCGGTTTACAGATTTGTAAGCTGGCCGAAAGATCGCCACGACCTTGGGGGCAGAGAAGTGGCGCATCAAACCACCTCAAGGATTCTCGTCATGACTGTTGCTTCACTGACACTCGACGCCGGTTCCAATACCCGATGCGACACCAAACATTCCGGCGCGACCCGCGCTTTTCATGCGGCACTGGCCGCGACAATCATCATTCAGTTGGCGACCAGCCAGGTGATGCCAGGCCCGGACGAAGCGGCGGGGGCTTGGATATTCCAGCTGCATCAATATAGCGGGCTCGCGGCGGCATCTCTCGCCTTTGCCTTTTGGCTGACGATTGTGCTGCGCCGCGACGGCACGTCATTCTGGACCATGGTACCGTGGTTTTCAGCCCGTCGCCTGAAAGCCCTGTTCGCGGATATCCGCGTGCATCTGGGTGCAATGGTTCGCCTGCGCGTGCCACCCTCTGAGCACGACAGCGCCCTCGCTTCAGCCGTACACGGATTGGGGCTGTTGCTGATGACCGTCATGGCAGGAACCGGTCTGGCATATTATGTCATCGTTGGCCTTGGTCTGCACTCGCCCGAACCGGATGACATGCTGGTGATGCAGGTACATTTCCTGTTTGCCAATCTGGTCTGGGTTTACCTGATTGCCCATGCGGGTCTGGCCCTGTTGCACCAGTTGCTTGGTCATCCCACCTTGGGCCGGATGTGGTCGGTCAAGTGCTAGTTTGCCAAGCGCTGATCTGGCAAGTGCTGATCAGACCGACGGAAAGCTGACCTCGACGGTCAGCCCCTTGCCATGCGCTGAATTTGTATCGCGCAGGGTCACAGATGCTTTATGCAAATCGGCAATTGCACGCACCAGACTAAGCCCAAGCCCCGACCCCGGCGTCGTGCGGCTTTTCTCAAGCCGGTATAGCCTGCGTTGCACGTTTTCACGTTCGACGACCGGAATGCCTGCGCCGGTATCCGCGATACTGATACTCACCTTTCCGGCGGCCTCAGTAACCGCGCAGGTGACCACAGTGCCTGCCGGGCAATGCCGGATCGCGTTTTCAACCAAATTGACGAACATCTGGGTCAGAAGTTCCGGATCGCCATTGATCCGGCCCGCCAAGTTGGCGCCAGTGGTCAAGGTCTGCCCCGCGTCCTCAGCGACGGCGCGGTAAATCTCGACCACATCCCCCAGCAGTTTCCCAAGGTCCAAGGGCCGAAATCCGGCTTTACGGGACCCCGACTCAATCTGGGCAATGCGCAGCAGGGCCGAGAATGTCTCGTTGATCTGGTCAGCCTCATTCAGTGCTTTGGCAAGGTCGTCCGCCATGGGTTGTCCGGCCTCGACAGACGTGAAGGCCTTCTCGATCCGGATGCGCAACCGGTTCAACGGCGTGCGCAAATCGTGGGCGATGTCAGCACTGACCTGTCGCATTGCCTCGACCACCCCTTCCAACCGCGCCAATGCCGCGTTGATCGTGGCGGCAATCTGGTCCAGATCATCGCCCCGGCCCGACAGGTCGAGTCGGGCCGCCAGATCACCATCGGCCACCCGGTTCATGATGTGATCAACCTGCGCCAGCCGCTTGTCCATACGGGTGGCAAGCACGGCTCCGATACCGACGGCCGCGATCAGCACTGTCAGGGCGGACCAGCCAAGTGACCCGGCCAGAATATCGCCAAGGTCATCCAGATCGGCATTGCTCAGCCCGACAGAGAGGGTGTAGTTCCCGGACGTACCGCTGAAAACGCGGTAAGCATAATGCCCGGTGATCCCCTCCAGACCCGCAGGCACCGTGGACCAACCGGGTGGCTGATCCGTGCCTTGAATATTCGCGGCAAGAACCCGCTTCGTCTGATCCTTGAGTAGGTAGATCGAGGATTGTTCCGGGCTAGCCGCGATCCGCGAGTTGATGATTTCAATCAAATCACGTTCGTCTCCTGCAGCCATCGCCTGTTCCAGCGAGCGGAACATTTCCGTCACCCGCGCATCCTGACGGTTGGTCAGTTGCGCATGCATCAAGCCAAATCCGATACCTCCTGCCAAAAGCAGCACCGCCAAGATGGCGACGGTCATCATCATGGCCAACCGGGACGACGTGCGGCGAAACAGATCAGCGGGGCGCATGGATTGAGTATCCGGCGGATTTGACCGTGTGCAGCAAAGCCACGGCGAATGGCTTGTCGATTTTGGCCCGCAACCGGCTGATGTGGGTTTCGACCACGGATGTTTTGGGGTCGAAATGGAAATCCCACACCCGTTCCAAAAGCATTGTGCGGGTCACAACCCGACCTTCATTGCGCATCAGAACTTCCAACAGGGTGAACTCCTTGGGCAACAGGTCAATAGCCTGCCCACCCCTGCGGGCCACCCGTTGCATCAGGTCAAGCTCCAGGTCGGCCACCACCAGCACGGTCTTGACCACCTGCACCGGCGGGCGTCTTGCCAAGGCGTTCAACCGTGCCAGCAATTCGGCAAAAGCGAAGGGCTTGGTCAGATAGTCGTCGGCCCCCGCCTCCAAGCCTTCTACCCGGTCGTCAATCCCCCCAATCGCCGTCAGAAATAACACTGGCGTCTTGATCCCAGCCGCCCTGATCGCCCGCACCATGCTAAGTCCGTCCAGACCGGGAAGCATCCGGTCCACTACGATCACATCGTAGGTTTCCCGCGTCGCTTGGAACAACCCGTCCGTCCCATCCGCCAGCACATCGCAGACGTGACCGCATTCCGACAAGCCTTTGGCAGCATAGTCGGCTGCGGACGCATCGTCTTCGATCATCAGGATGCGCATGGGGGCTTTCTGTCAGGCAGGGTCAGCTTGAGTGTGTGCCACACAAGCGTCCGCGATGATAGCGACCCCTCCCGTCAGCATACCCGATCCCGTTTTTACGAGGGACTCTTCAAACGTTGATGTGGCGTTGATGTGTTTTGAACAAGCAAAAACCCGACCTTTCTGGTCGGGTTCTATGTCTTTGATATGTTTTATGTTTTTGGTTGCGGGAACAGGATTTGAACCTGTGACCTTCAGGTTATGAGCCAATATACACAGTGCACGTCATCATACGGCGCTAACTACAAACCTGTTCCAATCCTCCATCATCAGCCGACGTTTATCCAACATGTCCATGCGAGCGTATGAGCTTTCTACCTTATTCCCCAGTTTATGCCACAATGCAGCTTCGGAGAGTTGCCATTCATAGGCTGTTTTTCTCTATTGCCCAATTCTTAAAGGTACTTCTTGTCCCATGGGGAACAACAACATTTTTCGTCTTCGCGTCCAAGAATCCACCGTTGCCCGCCTTAACGTCAGCCTCATGCATGACCCGCATTAGCTTCGCTAAGGTGGCGTCCGACAGCGCACCGCCACGCGGCGCGCGAAAAACAAAATCGCTTTCGTGCTGGCGGGGCATAGCTGCTAAAGTGCTTAACAAGTTGTCCGTGAGCGGAACGCGCTTGGCTCCATCTTTTTTGCCGATTTTTGAGGATTGGCGCTCAGGTAGTACAGTCCAAACCTTATTCAAAAGATCTATTTCCTCCCAAATCATGAAGCGTACAGCGCCTGTGCGCGTGGCTGTCAAAATTTGAAATTTCAGGGCTGCGGCACCAATACCCTCTCGATGATTTAGAGCGCTCCAAAATCGGGACAGATCCTTAAATTGCAGGGCCGGGTAATGCTCTTCGCCTGATGTACCGGCTAGAGAACCCAATGCATGCGAAAGGTTTCCCTCCCATCGAGCAGGATTCGCCCCACTTCGGTGTCCCTTGACCGTGCAGAAATCGAGAATTTCGTTAAGTTTTCTACGAAGTTTATCTGCAGTAACGTTCTTCTCCCTCCAAATCGGTTCCAGCACCGAAAGGACTTCAGGGAGGCCAATATTCTCGACTGAGTGATTACCAATTAGAGGGATCGCATATTTGTCTATGCTGTCCCGCCAATTGTCACGATACTTCCCGGCCGAAAGCTCTGCAGACTTAATAGGCAAATAGCTTTCTACAGCAACGGCGAAAGTAATCCTGAGGCGTTGTGTTTTTTCAAGATTAGCTCGCAGCGACCTACGCTGCTCGACTGGATCTATACCCCTTCGAATCTGATCTTTCATCTCGGCCGCTTTTGCCCGTGCATTTGCAAGAGTTACCTCTGGATATACGCCAAGCCCCATTTCTCGGCGCTTTGTCCCGACGATAACTCGCAAAATCCATGAACATGCACCAAGCGCACCAACTTGTAAGCACAGCCCAGGCACCCCACCCACAGCATGCAAACCTTCTCCAAGACGTCTAACCTCAATCGAAGACAGTTCTCTAGCTCGCTTTGGCATGCCTCATTTACCCCCCAATCAACCCACCATAAAAGATGCGTTCGATTGCGACAAGCTGCAACAGCATGTGAGCGCTAAACAATGAAAATTCCTAAGAAACCGGCATATATCCGTGTATGCGATGCAGTGCGACGACTTACAGTTCGATTTCGGAGGCGATACCCGCCTCCAGGCAATTCCTGAAATCCTGACAGCTTATCAATGCGGTGGACGCTCCGGTCGCGGACGAAACACCGGCAGCGCCCAGTCAAGGCGGATGGCCAAAACCCGGATCAGGCACGCCGCCGTCAGGCCCAAAGCCATCGCCAGATCGCGCGAGACACCAAGCGCCAGCAGCCCGACAAACAGCACCGCGCCTGCGGCCGAGGCCGACACATAGATTTCACGCCGCAGTAGTATAGACGGCTCTTGTCCCAGCAGATCGCGCACAATGCCGCCGAACGCCGCAGTGATCACCCCCATCACCACCGCAACCAGCGGCCCCGCCCCCGCATCCAGCCCCTTGCTGGTGCCCGCAATCGTCACCAGTGCCATGCCGAACGCATCAAGATACAGAACCACCCGATAGCGCGAGCCCAGCAGATGCGCGCCAAAATGCACCAGCGCCGCCACCGCCAGACAGACCGCAACCGGGGCCGGATCAATAACCCAGAACACCGGAACCCCTAAAAGCAAGTCGCGCAAGGTGCCGCCGCCCACGCCTGTCACCACCCCAAGCCACAGAAACCCCAATATATCCATTTGCTTGCGCGACGCGACCAGCGCCCCCGTCACCGCAAAAACCGCAGCCGCTACCAAATCCAGCGCCCGCTGAATCGACGCCTGCCAGAGTTGCGCTTGTGCCAACTGGTCCTGAAACAACTGAGCAATATCTGTCACGACCCGGTTTTCCTGATTGCACGCTGCGGTGCAGACCCCGCCATCGTCATGGCGTTTGTCGCCAACGGGGTGAACTTTGGTTCAGGCAGGCTTGGTGCGCAATGCCAAAGCTCTGCCGCCGCCAAAGCGATGCTCTGATACCTCAAGTAAAAGAATCAGGTTTACATTGCCGACTGTTTTGCTAGGTTATGCAGGCAAGCCGCTTTCCGACTTAACGGTGTCCAAGTGATCATCTGCCACTGTCAAACCATTTCGGATCATGACATCCGCGCCGCCGTCGATTGGATGCGCGCGTCCGACCCCGACACCATCATCACGCCGGGAAAAATCTATCACGCCTTGGGCAAACGCGCCGACTGCGGCGGCTGTATGCCCTTGTTCCTTGACACGATGCGTCAATCTGCGAATTTCGGGGTTGTACCGGCGATGGCGTCTGGCCATCAGATCCCGAATTTGCGCAGCGTGAAAGGAATGTCCCATGAAGGGCGACCCAAAAGTTATCGAGTATCTCAACGCGGCGCTGCGGTCTGAACTGACCGCCGTCAGCCAGTATTGGCTGCATTACCGCCTGCAGGATGATTGGGGCTTGGGCCATCTGGCCGCGAAAAGCCGGGCCGAAAGCATCGAAGAGATGCATCACGCTGACAGACTGATCACCCGCATCATCTTCCTTGAAGGCCATCCGAACCTGCAAAAGCTCGACTCCCTGCGCATCGGCCAAACCCCGCGCGAAACGCTGGAAGCCGACCTTGCCGCCGAACACGAAGCCCGCACCCTGTATATCGAAGCGCGGCGCTACTGCGATCAGGTCGGCGATTTCGTCACCCGCGCGCTGTTTGACGATCTGACCGCAGACGAGGAAGGCCACATTGATTTTCTGGAAACCCAACTGGGTCTGCTAGAGCGTTTGGGCGACGAAAAATACGCCATGCTCAACGCCAAACCCGCCGATCAGGCTGAATAAATCAGCAAAGGGGAGGCGCGTCGCACCTCCCCTCGTCACACTCAAAGGTTAAGAAAGTCTGAAAGACACCCGCTTAACCCCTTGATTTAACACAATCGACACCCCTGTCCACGCGTGGACGCCTAGGCCCAGTCCAGCACCACCTTGCCCGACTGTCCCGAACGCATCACTTCAAACCCGGTCTGAAACTCATCCACCCCAAACCGGTGCGTGATGACTTTCCGCACCTCCAGCCCATTCTCCAGCATCGCGATCATCTTGTACCAGGTCTCAAAAATCTCGCGTCCATAAACCCCCTTGATCGTGATCGCCTTGAACACAATCCGGCTCCAATCGACCGGAGATTTCCCTGGCGGGATCCCCAGCATCGCAATCTTGCCACCCATCACCATGGCTTCGATCATCTGATCCAGGCCACGCTGATTGCCCGACATCTCCATGCCCACATCGAAGCCCTGCACGATCTTCAGCCGCGCCATCACGTCCTTCAGATCTTCCGAGGCCACATTCACCGGCGTCACATCCGCCACCTCGGCCGCCAGCTTCAACCGCGCTGGATTCACATCCGTGATCACCACATGCCGCGCCCCGACATGCCGCGCCACCGCCGCCGCCATGATGCCAATCGGCCCTGCGCCTGTGATCAAAACATCCTCGCCCACCAGATCAAACGACAGCGCCGTATGCACCGCATTGCCCAAAGGGTCCAAAATCGCCCCTATCTCATCATCAATACTGTCTGGCAGTGGCACCACATTGAACGCCGGCAGCCGCAGATATTCCGCAAAAGCCCCCGGCTCATTCACCCCAATGCCGCGCGTTGCAGGATCAAGATGAAACTTCCCCGCCCGAGACTGACGGCTCAGCTTGCCAATCAAATGCCCCTCACCCGAGCAGCGCTGGCCAATAGACAGCCCGTCGACCAAAGCCCCCTTCGCCACGATCTCGCCCGCAAACTCATGCCCGGTCACCAAACCCACCGGCACCGTCCGCGCCGCCCAGTCATCCCAGTTCCAGATATGGATATCGGTGCCGCAAATCCCGGTTTTCTTCACCTTGATCAGCACATCCTCCGGCCCGATCTCGGGCACAGCGCGTTCCTGCAACCACAAGCCAACCTCAGCCTTCGCCTTGACCAAAGACTTCATCGGATCGCCCTCACTTCCTTGCCCGCTGCCTCAAACGCCGTCAGCGCAAAATCCAGATCATCGGTGGTCAGCGCCGCATTCATCTGCGTCCTGATTCGCGCGCCGCCATGCGGCACCACCGGATAGAAAAACGCAGAAACCATCACGCCCCGCGCATCCAAAGCGCGCGCAAACGCCTGCGCCAAGGGGGCATCGCCCAGCATCACCGGCACAATCGGATGTTCCCCCGGCAGCAGACGAAAGCCAATCGCCTCCAATCCCGCCCGCCAATAGGCCGCATTGTGGAACAGTTGTGCGCGCAGATCATCCGCGGCCTCGATAATATCAAGCGCCGCCAGTGCCGCGCCGACCACCGCAGGCGGCAGCGCATTCGAGAACAAATATGGCCGCGCCCGTTGCCGCAGAAGATCAATCATCGGCTGCGGCCCGGCGATATAACCTCCCAACGCGCCGCCCAAAGCCTTGCCCAGCGTCCCCGTCAGCACATCAACTTTCACGCCCGCATGGGCAGCAGTTCCACGCCCCTGCGGCCCCATGAAGCCGGTCGCGTGGCAATCATCCACCATGGTCAGCGCGCCATATTTTTCGGCCAGAGCCGCAATCATCGGCAAATTCGCGAGAGTGCCGTCCATCGAAAACACGCCATCGGTGGCAATCATGATGAACCGCGCGCCATCTTTCACGGCGGTCGCAAGCTGCACCTCAAGGTCCACCATGTCATTGTTGGCAAAGCGGTAACGCTTGGCCTTGCACAGCCGCACGCCATCGATGATCGAGGCGTGGTTAAGGCTGTCCGAAACAATCGCATCCGCCTCGCCCAAGAGCGGTTCGAACAGCCCGCCATTGGCATCAAAACAGGCGGCGAAAAGGATCGAATCCTCCATGCCAAGGAAATCCGCAATCCGCGCCTCCAACTGGCGATGTAAATCTTGCGTCCCGCAGATGAACCGCACCGAGGCCATGCCAAACCCATGGCTGTCCATCGCCGCATTGGCGGCTTGCACCAGCCGAGGATCATCCGCCAAGCCCAGATAATTATTGGCACAAAGGTTGAGCATCTCTCGACCCGCCACCCGCACCCGTGCGCCCTGCCCGCCCTCAATCAACCGCTCCCGCTTCATCAGCCCATCGGCCTCAATCCCGGCAAGCGTATCGCGCAAATGGTTTAGAAATCGTGTATCTGTCATGGCAGAATTTCCTCCAACTTAA
>JBKJTI010000131.1:0-9885 GCA_046590425.1 Cypionkella sp.
CCTTAGCGCTCGCATTTGCCTGCGGCGGGTCTATCAGCTTGATCCGGTTGAGGGAATGAGGTGATGGCCCGCGTGACTTGAAGTCAGCAGGTAATGCAGCAAATGATGATGCCCATCGTGTTCATAGCCTCCGTGATAGCGTTGAATTTGCCCGCCGCCAAGGGGGTTTTGGTTGCGTGGATTAGTTCACAGGTTAAGGTTGCGCAAACCGGGAGGCCAAAATGAACCACGACGATCTGAACCATTGGTCAAAGCGCGCTGCCGATTGGGCAACTGTGTATCACAAGGGGCTGCGGGATCGCCCGGTGCGGGCGGATCTGACGCCGGGGGCGATTGCGGCGCAACTGCCTTTGCTGGCCCCGGATGCGCCCGAGCCGATGGAGGCGATCTTTGCCGATTTTGAGCGGATCGTGCCGGATGGGATGACCCATTGGCAGCATCCCCGGTTTTTCGCCTATTTCCCGGCCAATGCCTCGCCTGCGTCGATGCTGGCAGAGCAGTTGGCCAATGCGATGGCCTGTCAGGGGATGCTGTGGCAGACCTCGCCCGCCGCGACCGAGATTGAGCAGGTGATGGTGGGGTGGATGCGGGCGGCTTTGGGGCTGCCGGAGGTGTTTGTCGGCACGATCCACGATTCGGCGACGACAGCGACCTTGTCGGCGATCTTGACCATGCGCGAGCGGGCGACGGATTTTCTTGGCAATATCAGGGGAATGCGCGGGACAGTTCTGCGTATTTATGCCTCGGCGCAGACGCATTCTTCGGTGGACAAGGCGGTGCGGGTGGCGGGAATTGGGCAGGATAATCTGGTGAAGATCCCGACCGATGCCAGTTTCTCGATGCAGCCAGAGGCTTTGCGGGCGGCAATTGCGGCGGATCAGGCGGCGGGGATGGTGCCTGCCGGGGTGGTTTTGTGCGCGGGCGGCACCTCAATCGGGGCGTTCGACCGGATTGCGGAGTGTATCGCGGTGGCCAAGGCCTATGGGCTTCCGGTGCATGTCGATGCGGCTTGGGCGGGGTCGGCGATGATTTGTCCCGAGTACCGCCCGCTGTGGGAAGGCATTGAAGGCGCTGATTCTATTGTGTTTAACCCGCATAAGTGGTTGGGCGTGCAGTTTGATTGCGCTATCCAATTTCTGCGGGATCCGGGCCCACAAGTGAAAACGCTGGGCCTACGTCCGACTTATCTTGAAACGGCGGGGCGCGAGGAGATCGTAAACTTCAACGAATGGACAGTGCCTTTGGGCCGGCGCTTCCGGGCGTTGAAGCTGTGGTTCACGCTGCGGGCTTATGGGTTGGAGGGGCTGCGGGTGCGGATACGCAATCATGTGGCTTGGGCGCGCGAGTCTGCTGGAGCGTTATCTTTGATTCCCAAGGTGAGGATCGTCACACAACCCATTCTGTCGCTTTATACATTTGCACTCGACGATGATGCGCAAACCGAAAGCCTGCTGAACCGGATCAATGATGATGGCCGGATTTATCTGACCCAAACCCGGCACGAAGGCCGCTATGTGATCCGGGTGCAGGTTGGTCAGTTTGACTGCACCCGTGCGGATGTCATGATGATCCCGCAGGTCGTGGCGGAACTGGTGGGGGGATGAATGATTCGCGCAGGATTTCTGATGCTTATGCCGCTGCCGCTTTTCGCGCAAACTGGTGCCACGGCGATGTTTCCGCCTGAGGCTTCGTGCTTTCATCGGCAGTATGATACGGCGCATCTGGCGAAGCATCCGCAACAGTTTGTGAGCGATATCGCGCTGACGCCTGCCGAGGGGCAAGAGGTGAGTACATCACTCGTGGTCGACATTTCCATCAAATTGCGCGGTATGTCAGACAGTTACATCGGCAGCGCCTATTGCGAGCCTGACGCTTTGGGACTGTCTTGCGGCATGAAGGGCGATGCCGGCGCGTTTACACTGGTGCTGCGCGATGGCGGCGCGTTACTGCTAAAAGTCGATCCCAGAGGTATGAGCTTTGAGGGCGATCAAACTTTTCTCACCCTGTCAGGCACCACTGGCGATGATCGGGCGTTTTTGCTGCGACCCGTCGCCGCCGCCGATTGTTTTTAGGCGCGTTCGGCCAAGGCCAGCCATTCAGCCTCGGCGGCAGCAAGCTGAGCTTGGCGTTCGGACAGAGCCTCGCCCGCTTTGCGGAATTTCACCGGCTCTTTGGTGAACATCACCGGATCAGACAGCAGGTCTGACACTTTACCAATCTCGGCTTCCAGCTTTTCGATCAGCGCCGGCAAAGCCTCTAGCCGTTTGCGTTCGGTGAAGGTAAGTCCCTCGGTCTTCTTCGCATCGGACTTAACTTGCGTGCCAGAACCACCTGATTTGGCGGAATTATCCGCCGTCAGCGTGCCGCCAGACACCACCCGCTGATTCTGGTAATCGGTCCAACCGCCGGGATAGACCGAAGCCCGCCCCCGGCCTTCGAGGGCAACGGTAGACGTTGCAATCCGGTCGATGAAATCGCGGTCGTGGCTGACCAAAAGCACGGTGCCGTCGTAGTCGCCGAGGATATCTTGCAGCAGGTCAAGGGTTTCTACGTCGAGATCGTTGGTCGGTTCGTCCATGATCAGCAGGTTAGACGGCAAGGCCATCAGCTTAGCCAGCAACAGCCGCGCCTTTTCGCCACCCGACAACGAGCGCACAGGAGCGCGGGCTTGGGCTTCGTCGAATAGGAAGTCTTTCAGGTAAGCCACGACATGCTTCGGGTTGCCGCGCACCATCACCTGATCGGAACTGCCAGAGACTGCCATCAAGGGATCATTGGTCAGGCTGTCCCACAATGTCGCATTGGGGTCGAGTCGTGCGCGGGCTTGGTCGAACACCGCGATTTCCAGATTGGTGCCAAGTTGCACCGTGCCGGAATCCGGTTCAATTTCGCCCGTCAACATCTTGAGCAGCGTGGTTTTTCCGACACCATTCGGGCCGACAAACGCCACGCGGTCGCCGCGCTGCACCCGCAGATCGAAGCCTTGCACGATGGTCTTGTCGCCGAAAATCTTGCTGATCCCCTTCGCCTCGATCACCCGTTTGCCCGATTGCGTGCCGGAATCCAATTCCAGCTGAGCCGTGCCCTGGCGCCTGATCTGCGAACTGCGTTCATCACGCAACGCCGCCAGTGCGCGCACCCGGCCTTGGTTGCGTTTGCGGCGGGCGGAAATGCCTTCAACCGCCCATTTCGCCTCGGCTTTGATCTTGCGATCCAGCTTGTGGCGGGCGTCGTCTTCCTCGGCCCAAACGGTTTCGCGCCATTCTTCAAAGCCATCAAACCCGGCTTCGCGGCGTTTGATCTGGCCGCGATCAATCCACAGGGTCGCCCGAGTAAGCGCCCGCAGAAACGCCCTATCGTGCGAAATCAGCACGAAGGCGGTGCGGGTGCCTTTGAGCTCTTCTTCAAGCCATTCAATGGCTTGGATATCAAGGTGGTTGGTCGGCTCGTCCAGCAGCATCAGTTCCGGCGCTTCGGCCATCAGCTTGGCCAAAGCCGCACGACGCCGCTCGCCGCCCGATGCGATGGACACCAGGGTTTCGGGGTTGAACTTCAACCCCTCGGCCACCATCGCCACTTTATACTCTTCGCCCTCGGGCAGCATGGATGCCGCGTAGTCGCCCAGGGTTTCGAACCCCGATAGATCCGGGTCTTGCTCCATATAGCCGACATGCACGCCGGAGGGCACGACGCGGATGCCGCGGTCAGGCTCCACAAGCCCTGCCATCACCTTCATCAAGGTGGATTTGCCAGAGCCATTGCGGCCGACCAGCGCCACCCGATCACCGGGTTGAACGACAAGATCAAGCTCGTCAAAAACGGGATTGCCGCCGAAAGTCAGCGAGATGCCAGAAAGCTGGAGAAGGGGTGCGCGTGCCATGCCGCCTGCTAGGGCACCTTTCGGGCGGCGTCAATCGGCGATGGCGCGTAAAGCACGCACATACCTATTCAGGAATCACGCGCAAAGCGCGCGCACTCCTATTCCACAATTGCGCGCAAAGCGCGCGCGCGGGCCGGCGGAATTTTCGCAATCTCAAGGGCGGTGAACACATGCAGGGTATCAAGCTGGCGGTCGATCACCGCATGATTGCTGACCCATCCCGCCATCGCAAGATAAGTGCGCAGCAGTGGCGGCAGGCTTTGCAGAGCCTCGCGCAGATCGACGGGTGTAGCGCGTAGCACCTCGGCAAAGCTGAACACCTCGGGCGCTTTTTGCACAGGCATCCACGCTTTCGGCGCAAGATGACCGCGCAACAGAGCCAAAGCTTTGGCGTGGGGCTGCCAATCCGCACCCTCAAAGGATGAACAGCCGAACAGCAGGCTGACCCGCTCTGCATCCACAATCTGCGTCATCGCCCCCCAAGCCAGCCGCAGGATATCCGGATCATGCCAGTCGGGATCAAGACAGAAGCGGCCGAGTTCCAGTTTCGCACCGGGGAAATCATCCAAAGCGTCCAAGCCGTAGACCTGCGCCGCATAGCTGCCGGCAAGCGTTTGCGTGGCGCGAAATGACATCAGCCGATAGCAGCACACCAACGTTCCGCTGGCGCGATCTTCCACCAGCATGTGCTGACACCGCGAATCAAATGCATCAACATCACGGCCCGGACCTTGAGCGATGCCACGCGGCACCAGAAAGCTGCGGTGGCGCAGGCTTTGCGCGCGGGCAAGATCCGCCGTATCCAAGGCAAGGCGGGCGCGATATTTGCCTCTGACCAGCGCAAGCATGGGCACCTCGGAAATGCGGCGACTTGAGAGGCAAGCCCGCCCGCAGACCAAGGATGGCACGGGCTGGGCCAGTTTATTTCAGCAGCTGATCCGCGTTCAAGCCGCCGACATTGCCGAACAACTGTTGCAGAATACCAGCGCCCTTGACGTTATCTTTGGTGACACGGCGTGACAGCGGCACGATCTGGCCCTTTTCAAGCCCGAAACGCTCAATATTCTCCACCGCACCGGCTTCGGTAAAGGTGATCGCCACCACCTCGCGGTCGATTTCTTTCGGTGGCAAGGCGCCGATGGTCTTGAAGCGGCTTTCGACATAATACCAGCCGACATCATTCAGCAGGCCTGAGGCAGAGGGGCGTCCGATTTTGGTCGCGACAGATTCGCGAGTGTCTTTGGCCACGGTGATCAGCGCCAGTTCTTCATCGGTGGGGATATAGCCGTGGTCGCGGGTAATGGGCGCGCAGGCAGCGATCAGCGCCATGGTAAGCGCGATCACCCAAGCACGAACACCCAAAGTTAGAACGGGGCCGCCACAGGCGATCCGAGCCGATTTACCGAAAAGCTGCGCCATTCCTGCCCTCATTCTCGTGGTCTTGCCTTAACCTATGCCCCAGCCGCTCTTGCGCCAGCCAGATTGGGCCAGTATCGCAGGGAAAAGGCAACGGTTGCCAAGGCCCGTGGCTTTTGGCTTACAGAAGGACGCGGCTCTGTTCAAGAATGGAACGCGGATGCGACCGAAAACACCGGATTATCCCGCAGGACCAGGTGGGATGTGCCGGGAAAGACCACGATAGGGGAAATCTCGATGACCGATGCACCTGCTTCCAACCCGGGCCTGCCCACGCAACCCTACCGAACTGCTTTGGTGTCGGGGCGTAAGGCCCTGCGGTTCAGCTTCGCGCCGGATGAGGTCTCCCGCCGCCAGATTGCCGCAGCGCTGGACCTGATTGATCTGCCAGAGTTCAGCTTCAAGGGCGAATTGACCCCTTTGGGCCGCGCCGATGTCATGCTGCGCGCAGATCTGACCGCGCTGGTGATCCAGCCGTGTTCGGTCACCCTCGCCCCGGTGCGCAGCCGTCTGGCCGATGTAACCGAGCGGCGCTATGCCTATGATTATGCGCAGCCCGACGCGGATGAGTTGGAAATCCCTGAAGATGATGTCGAGGCTTTGCCGGAAATCATCGACATCGCTGCCGTCGCGATTGAAGCCCTCGCTCTCGCCCTGCCGCTATATCCCCGTGCGCGTGGCGCCGAATTTGCCGAAGCCGCCTTTGCCGCGCCCGGAGTGGCACCTTTGCAATCAGCTGATCTGAAGCCTTTCGCCGGGTTGGCCGCCTTGGCCGACAAGCTGAAAAAGCCAGAGGAGCCAGAGGCTTAATCCGAGGTTTCGCCCGATCCGGAACCCTTTGCAGAAAGGGGCTTGCGCGTGGCGGGAATCTGACTATGTTCCGCGCCTCATTGAGAGCTTTGTTGTGCGTCTGTTCTATGTGTAGCAAGGCTCTGAAATCAAACTAAAATCCGGGGCCTGTCCCCCACTATCCGAGGTCGTGACATGGCTGTCCCGCAGAACCGCACCACCAGCTCCAAGCGCAACATGCGTCGCTCGCATGACGCATTGGTTGCAGGCAACCCGCAAGATTGCACCAACTGCGGCGAGTTGAAGCGCCCGCACCACGTTTGCCCGTCCTGCGGTCATTACGATGCGCGCGAAGTAGTCGCGACCAAAGCTGTCGAAGTAGACGAGGACGCGGCGTAAGCCGCTCCTAGCCCTGCTTGCGCCTCGTGGAAACCGGATCAGAAACTCCGTCTAACCTTGGTGCAAGCAGCATCGTCATTTCTGTTGATGCGATGGGATCAGATCGCGGACCGGGGGCTGTTGTCGCCGGTTTAGTGCTGTCTGCCGCGCAACTGCCGGATGCCAGCTTTCTGCTGCATGGTGATTCTGCCGTGCTGTCGCCGTTGTTGGCGCGGCATCCCGAATTGGCCGCTCGCGTCACTTTGCGGCACACCGACCGTGTGGTAACGATGAGCGACAAGCCAAGCCAAGTAATGCGCAATGGTCAGGGCACCTCAATGTGGTCCTGCATTGATGCGGTGAAGAATGGCGAGGCGACGGTGGCCGTATCCTGCGGTAACACAGGCGCGCTGATGGCCGTGTCGATGATCCGTCTGCGCAAGCTGCCCGGCGTTAACCGCCCGGCCATCGCTTGCATGTGGCCGTCGCGCAATCCCGGCGGCTTTAATGTGATGCTGGATGTCGGCGCGGACATTAAGGCCGAAGCGGCGGATTTGCTGCAATACGCCGCGATGGGGGCATCCTACGCCCGCAACGGCATGAAGCTGACCCGCCCCCGCGTTGGCCTGCTGAACGTCGGCACCGAAGAACACAAAGGCCGCGCCGAGTTGAAAGAGGCCAATGATCAGTTGGCCGTGGCTGCCGAAGCGGGTGGCTATGAGTATATCGGTTTTGTCGAAGGCGGCGATCTGCCGTCTGACCGGGTGGATGTGATTGTCACCGATGGGTTCACCGGAAACATCGCGCTGAAAACCGCCGAAGGCACCGCCAAGCTGATTTCTGACTTTATGAAAGAAGCGTTCAACGCGGGCATCCTGTCAAAATTTGCGGCACTTCTGGCACTAAATTCGCTGAAACGCCTGCAACGCCGAATGGACCCGCGCCGGGTCAATGGCGGGATTTTTCTGGGGCTGAACGGCACGGTGATCAAATCGCACGGCTCTGCTGATGAAACCGGGGTCGCGGCTGCGATTACCCTCGCCTATCAACTCTCCAGCGCGGGCTTTCTGGAACGGCTTGCGGCACGGGTTGCATCCACTGGGCGGGCGGGGCAGGATGCCGTCGCTGAGATCGGCGCAGATGGGGCGGAGGCAAAGTCCAACCAATGACAATACGCGCCGTTGTAAAAGGCGTTGGGCATTACCTGCCCGACCGGATCGTGCCGAACGCAGACCTTGAAGCTTTGGTTGAGACCACCGACGAATGGATCCGCACCCGATCCGGGATCGAGCGCCGCCATTATGCCGCCGAAGGTCAGACCACGGCCGATCTGGGCACACGGGCTGCCCAGGCAGCTTTGGCCGATGCAGGCCTGCAAGCCGCTGATATTGATGCGATTATCGTCGCCACTTCGACCGCTGATTTCACCTTTCCGTCCTGCGCCACCATGGTCCAAGCCAATATTGGCATGACGCGCGGTTTTGCCTTTGACGTGCAGGCCGTCTGCGCAGGCTTCGTGTTTGCTTTGACCAATGCCAACGCTTTGATCCTGACCGGGCAAGCCAAGCGCGTGCTGGTGATTGGGGCAGAGACCTTCAGCCGCCTGATGGATTGGAAAGACCGCTCCACCTGCGTGCTGTTTGGCGATGGCGCGGGCGCTTTGGTGCTGGAAGCCGCCGAGGGTACGGGTGAAAACTCTGATCGCGGCATCCTTTCCACTGATCTGAACTCTGATGGCCGTTATGGCAATCTGCTTTACGTCGATGGCGGCAGCTCGACCGGCACCACCGGCCATCTGCGGATGGAAGGCAAGGAAGTCTTCCGTCACGCTGTCGAAAAGCTGGC
The DNA here is from genome assembly GCA_046590425.1 of Cypionkella sp. Lineage (GTDB taxonomy): Bacteria > Pseudomonadota > Alphaproteobacteria > Rhodobacterales > Rhodobacteraceae > Cypionkella. The sequence continues at coordinate 8,309 of JBKJTI010000131.1, forward strand.
CGAAACCGCGCATGCATCGCTGGCGAAAATCGGCATGACGGGCGATGATGTCGATTGGCTCGTGCCGCATCAGGCCAACATCCGCATCATTGAAGCCACCGCCAAACGCATGCAACTTGGCATGGATCATGTGGTCGTCACCGTGCAGGATCACGGCAACACATCGGCTGCATCGATTCCCTTGGCGCTGTCGGTTGGCCGCGCGCGCGGCCAGATCAAGCCGGGCGATCTGCTGGTTACAGAGGCAATCGGAGGCGGTTTGGCTTGGGGCTCGGTGGTTCTGCGCTGGTAAGCTGCTGAAATGCGCTTTTAAGAACGTCTGCCAAGTCACTGTTATTGACTCGCAATTTTATCCGACGCATCCTTTCCCGATAATCTCGGGGGAGTATGAAGATGAGCGAAAAGACTCTGACGCGGATGGACCTTTCCGAAGCCGTGTTCCACGAAGTCGGCCTCAGCCGCAACGAATCGTCCGAACTGGTCGAATCGGTGCTGCAACACATGTCGGATTCTCTGGCATCCGGTGAGACGGTGAAAATTTCGTCCTTCGGCACGTTTTCGGTGCGTGACAAGACTGCCCGTGTTGGCCGCAACCCGAAAACCGGTGATGAAGTTCCGATCTCGCCGCGCCGTGTTTTGACCTTCCGGCCCTCGCATCTGATGAAAGACCGCGTGGCGGCTGGCAAGAAGTAAGGATTGCAGCGGGTGGAAAAGTCGCCAGACGCCTTCCGCACGATTTCCGAGGTGGCCGATGATCTGGAAACCCCAGCGCATGTGCTGCGGTTCTGGGAAAGTCGTTTTCCTCAGATTCGCCCGGTGAAACGGGCGGGCGGGCGGCGCTATTATCGCCCCGCCGATGTGGCTTTGCTGACCGGTATCAAACGGCTGCTGCATGACGAAGGCCTTACCATTCGCGGCGTGCAAAAAATCCTGCGCGAACAGGGCGTGCGGCATGTGGCTGGTTTGTCTGGCCAGCCTGTCCCGGACGATATCGATATGGATGCCGAAGCCGCTTTGGAAGCGGCGCTGTCGTCGAATTTTGGCGCGCGGGACGAGGTCGATCTGCCGCCCGAAAAGGCCACCACCGCCACCATCGTCGCACTGGAAACCGCCCTGCGCCGCAGCGAGCCGAAGTCCGAGCCAGAGCCCAGCTTCAACTTCGCCGATCAGGTTGGCGATGCGGGCGACGCGGTAGAGGTGGAGCTGCTTGAGGTTGAACCCGAAAGCGCCGAAGTGGTGGCGTTCGTCCCCGCCGAACCCATTGATGACGCAGCAGAATCACCCACTCCGCTCAAGTCGCAACTGTGGCCTGCCGATGCGCCGCTGATCCAACGTCTGCGCGCCCTGCCGCCGCATACCTTGGCAGACCGGCAGACCGATCTGCACGTCTTGCGCGCCCGTTTGGTTTCGCTGCGCGCGCGTTTGCGGGCCGCCCCGCGCTACCCTGCAACCCAACCCAAAACATAGCATTGATCGCCTTGCGCTTTCCTGCTTGCTCCTGCCCGGAATATCAGTATGAAGACCGCGTGTCGGGCCATAGCGCAGCCTGGTTAGCGCGTCCGTCTGGGGGGCGGAAG
>JBKJTI010000139.1:0-10553 GCA_046590425.1 Cypionkella sp.
GCAGATGAACCCCGCCATATGCAGCGCATGGATGCCGCAGTCGGCAAACTGCCCCGAAACCCCCGCCATCGCCGGGTCATAGCGCCAGCGCACGCGCGGATTGTCTGCATTGGCCCCGTCGCCGTGGTGGCCGTGGCTGAAGTTGGTGACCACCAGACGGATCTTTCCCAGCACGCCCGCGCGCACCATCGCGCGGGCCTGCCGCACCATCGGATAGGCCGAATAGCAATAGTTCACGGCACAGATTTTGCCGGTGGCAGCGGCGACGCGCACGATCTCTTCGCCTTCGTCCACCGTCATGGTCATCGGCTTTTCGCATAGCACGTTGAAGCCCGCCTCAAGGAAAGCCTTGGTGATTTCAAAATGCGTGGCGTTGGGCGTGGCGACCGTCACCAGATCAACCCGGTCGTCACGGCCCCGCTCGCCCGCCAGCATTTCCGTCCAGTCGCCATAAGCCCGGTCCGGCGCTACCCCGAGGCGCATTGCATAGTCACGCCCTACATCTGGCCTGTGATCCAGCGCCCCTGCGGCAAATTCGAAATGCCCATCCGCCATGGCCCCCAACCGATGCGCAGGCCCGATCTGGCTGCCTTCACCGCCGCCAATCATACCCCATTTCAGCTTTTTCATATCGTTATATCCCTAGAAACCAATGGATTGCAGGTATTCGCGGTTTGCCCGCGCATCTTCCAGCGGCGTGCCCGGCATGGATGGGTCACAGTCTTGCTCTACCGTGCACCAGCCCTGAAATCCGGCGTCAAGCAAACGTTGACGGACGGCAGGAAAATCCACATCGCCCTTGCCCAGATTGCAGAAGATCCCCTGCCCGCACGCTTTGTAGAAATCGGTCCGTTTTGCCACGACATCGGCCTTAACTGATGGGTCAATGTCCTTGAAGTGCATGTAGGAAATACGCGCCATGTTGCGGTCCATGAAGGCAATCGGATCATATCCGGCATAGGAATGGTGGCCGGTGTCAAAGCAGATTTTCAGGATGCTTTCATCCACCTCGGCCAACAGGCGTTCCAGTTCCGGCTCAAAATCCATGAAACCCGCCGCATGTGCGTGGATACCGACAGTCAGGCCGTAATCTTCGCTGCCCATTTTGGCGACAGTGGCGATCCGGTCGCGAAAGGCGGTCCATTCGGCCTTGTCCATTTGCTCGGCCTCGGCGGCGCGGCCAGCGGTTGGGGCGCGGCGCGGCGAGATGCTGTCAATCAGCACCAGATGCTGCGCACCATGTGCTGTCAGCGCCTTGCAGGTGCGGCGCGCTGCATCCAGCACCTCATCCCATTTGGCCGGATCGTGGAACGGGCGGAACACCACCCCGCCGATGATTTCCAGGTCACGCGCGGCCAATGCTGGGGCAAGGATGGCCGGGTCTTCGGGCATAAAGCCGATCGGACCCAGCTCGATCCCTTTGTAACCCGCGCCCGCACATTGATCGAGCACGCTTTGCCAGCTTGGATAAGACGGATCACTGGGAAATTCGATGCCCCACGAACACGGCGCGTTGCCGATACGAATTGTCATGTTTGCTCCTTTCAGCGCATCAGAAGGCGGCAATTTCAGCCCATGTTTTTGTGGTGGAAGAGGCGATCGCCGCAGCGACAATCTGGTTGACCATCATCCCATCGCGAAAGGTCGGCCAGATCGACTGGCCGGTGTGGATGGCCTCAAGGAAATCTTTGGCCTCAATGATGATCTGATCCTGATAGCCGGTGCCATGCCCCGGTCCCTGACAGAACGGCAGGTAATCGGGATGCGCGGGGCCCGTCAGAATTTTGGTGAAACCGCGATTGGCCTCAGGGCCGTCAGCAAGATAAAGCCACAGCGCGTTTTGATCCTCTTGATCAAAACGGATTGCACCCTTGGTGCCGGTGACTTCATAGGCATAGCCCATCTTGCGGCCCGTGGCGATGCGGCTGAAATACATCTGCCCCATCGCCCCGCTTTGAAACCGGCACATCATCTGGGCGTGATCATCATTGGTGACAGTGCCGCCGGGTCGCTGCGCATGAACCGTCTCAACCTCGGCTATCACGCGGTCAATCGGCCCCAACAGGGCAAGTGCTGCGTTGATCATGTGCGGGGCCAGATCGCCCATGGTGCCATTGGCCATGCCAGTGGTGCGCCATGTAGCGGGGGATTGCGGGTTGGCCAGAAAATCCTCGGTATGCTCGCCACGAAACCACGTCACATCCCCGATGGCACCCGCTGCAATCAGCCTGCGCGCATATTGGCTGGCTGGCGTGCGGATGTAGTTGAATCCCACCATGTTGACGCAGCCGCTGGCCTTAGCCGCCGTCACCATCGCGCGGCTGTCGTCCAAGGATGCCCCCAGCGGCTTTTCGCAGAACACCGGCTTTCCAAGTGCAAAGGCCGCTTCGGCCGCCGCGCGGTGCGTACCTTGCGGCGAGGCGATGATAACGGCCTCGACCTTGGGGTCGCTCACCAAATCGCGCCAATCCGCCGTGGCGCGCGCAAAGCCGTAAGCCTTGCGATACTCCTCGGCGCTGTTCGCCGTTGTGGCGCATACCATTTCAAGGCGGGGCCGCAGAGCGGTATTGAAAACTGCCCCAACAGCCAGCATGGCCACAGCATGCGCCTTGCCCATATAGCCGCCGCCAAGGATCCCAATCCCTATCTCTGACATTCGTGCATCCTGCCTACTTCTTGATTGCAACCGGTTGCAAAATATCTATAGAAAGACGGGAACCATTACAAGCACGAAACGCACCACAGGCGCGCAAAGGGAGACGTTCGGACGTGAGTGAAAACACCATTCGCCTGACCACAGCGCAGGCCATCATCCGTTACCTGACACAGCAGTTCATCGTGATCGACGGTCAGGAAGTGCGAAAGTGTGGCGGGGGTTTTGGGATTTTCGGTCACGGCAATGTCACCTGTCTTGGCGAGGCCCTTTACGGTGCGCGCGACCAGTTGCCGCTGTATCGCGGCCAGAACGAACAGGGAATGGGATTTGCGGCGGCGGGCTATGGTAAGCAATGGCTGCGTCAACGCTTCATGTTCTGCACGGCGAGTGCTGGTCCGGGCGCGGCCAATCTGCTGACCAGTGCGGCGCTGGCCCATGCCAACCGGTTGCCGATGCTGCTGCTGTGCGGTGACACCTATGTGACCCGCCTGCCCGACCCGGTCTTGCAGCAGATGGAGAACTTTGGCGACCCGACCTTTGGGGTAAACGACGCATTCAAACCCGTGGTGCGTTATTGGGACCGGATCACCCATCCCGCACAGATTCTGCAATCGCTGCCCAACGCGATTGCCACGATGCTGGACCCTGCCGATTGCGGCCCGGCGTTTCTGGGCTTGCCGCAGGATGTGCAGGGCTGGGCTTATGACTACCCCAAGGCGTGGTTCAAAAAGAAGGTCCACCGCATCCGCCGCCAGACGCCCGATGCCGATGAAATCAGCGATGCAGTGGCGCTGCTGAAAACCGCGCGCAAACCGATGATCATCGCGGGCGGCGGTGTGCAATATTCCCGCGCCGTGGCAGAGCTTGCCGCCTTTGCCGAAGCACATCAGATCCCTGTGGTGGAAACCATCGCAGGCCGCGCCAACATGCGGGCCACCCACCCGTTGAACATCGGCCCGATTGGGGTCACGGGGTCCAATTCGGCCAACGCGATTGCCGCCGAGGCGGATGTAATCCTGGCTGTCGGCACCCGGATGCAGGATTTCACCACCGGATCGTGGACCGCATTTTCCAAAGAGGCGCGAATCATCGCGGTCAACGCAGGTCGGCATGATGCGGGCAAACACCTGTCTATGTCAGTCGTCGGGGATGCCAAACTGTCGCTTGAACTGCTTGGCGACCAGTTGGCGGGGTATGCAGCTCCACAGGCGTGGGTTGACGCGGCCAAGTCGCACCGCAGCCAGTGGGATGCCTATGTCGCGCAGAACGTCGCACCCGGCAACCGACCCAATTCCTATGCCATGGCCATCGGCGTGGTGAACGCCCTGTGTGATCCACGCGACCGGGTTGTTGCCGCCGCAGGGGGGCTGCCTGCGGAAGTTACTGCAAACTGGCGCACGCTTGAAACTGGCACCGTCGACGTGGAATTCGGCTTTTCCTGCATGGGGTATGAGATTGCGGGGGCTTGGGGGGCGCGGATAGCGCAGATGCAGCAGGAACCAGAGCGGGATACCATCGTGTTTATCGGCGACGGATCTTACATGATGATGAACTCGGATATCTATTCCTCGGTTCTCAGCCAGAAAAAGCTGATCATCCTTGTACTGGACAACGGCGGTTTCGCGGTCATCAACAAGCTGCAAAACAACACGGGCAACCACAGCTTCAACAACCTGCTGGCCGATTGCCCGACGATTCCGGAGCCTTTTGCCGTGGATTTTGCCGCCCATGCCCGCGCACAAGGGGCGATTGCTGAAACGGTCGCCACCCCAGAAGACCTGCGCGATGCGTTCAAACGCGCCAAGGCTGCCACGAAAACCACCGTGATCTGCATGCAGGTTGATGCCTATGACGGCTGGACCAAAGAAGGTCATACTTGGTGGGAGTGTGGCACGCCGCAGATATCCGATGATCCGGCGGTGACAAAGGCCCATCAGGATTGGGAAGCATCGCGGCCCATGCAACGCATAGGTGTGTGATGGGGCTGGATAGGCTTGGCCGGAAAAGTTTTCTTGTAATTGGGCGGGTTGGCATGGATTTGACCCCTACCCCGGTCAACACCCGCACGCAGGATGCCAGCACGATGATGGTGGCGATTGGCGGATCATCGGCCAATATCGCGGCAGGCTTGACCCGGCTGGGCTGCAAGGCCGCGCTTTTGACCTGCGTGTCGGACGATTCCGTGGGTTGGTATTGCCTCAATCAGCTTGACCACTACGGCATTGACCGCCGCCATGTGCGCGCGATCAAGGGCGAATCCCGCACCTCGCTTGCCGTTTATGAAACGCGCATCCATGACCACCAGTCAGTGATCTACCGCAATAACGCCGCCGATTTCCAGATGACGGTCGAAGATGTAGAGGCTGTCGATTATACGGCCTACGGCGCTCTGATCACCACCGGCACGGTGTTTGCCGCCGAACCCTCGCGCACGGCCGCGTTTCGCGCCTTCGATCTGGCGCGCGCCGCCGGATTGCCCGTCGTGTTCGACGTAGATTACCGCCCCTACAGTTGGCCCTCGCCCGAAGTCGCCCAAGACGTTCTGTCACGCGCCGGGGCCATGTCGGATATCATCGTCGGTAATGACGAAGAATTCGGCTTCATGGCGGGCGATATTGCCAAAGGCCTGCACAAGGCGCTTGCGCTGGCCGCATCTGGGGCAAGTCTCGTCGTGTATAAACTTGGTCCCGAAGGCTCGATTGCCTTCGCATGCGGGCAAGAGATCAGGACCGGCATTTTCCCCGCCGATGCAATCAAACCCACCGGGGCGGGCGATAGTTTCATGGCCGGGATGATGACCGCCCTTGCCGAAGGACGGGAAGTCGCCGACGCGATCCTGCGCGGGTCTGGCTGTGCGTCCATTGTGGTCGCCCGCCCCGGCTGCGCGCCCGCCATGCCGACATTGCGCGAGCTCGAATATTTCCTTGCCTCGCACGACTGCACCAAAAGACTGTGAAAGGTAGCCTACCATGCACATCGTCCCCCATGACAACCAGAACAAGCCCATCGTCGATATCGACAACACACGGGTTCCGCTGAACTATTTCAACATCGTCAAACTGAAAAAGGGCGAGGCGTTCGAATACCAAGTGCCGGGGTATGAAACCTGCATCGTGCCTGCAACCGGCACCGTCGACATCGAAATTGAAGGCGTGCGGTTCGCATCCGTCGGCAATCGTGGGGTGGATGTCTGGGATGGCGAACCCGAGGGCGTTTATGCCCCCGTCGGCGCGCGGGTGACCATCATCTGCACGTCGGATACCACCGAAACCTTCATCGCGGGGGCGCGTTATGACAAGGTGCTGGAGCCGTTCGACGTGCGCGCAGCCGAGATCGACTTGGTGCAATACGGAAGCGATGAAACCAAAACCCATCGCAAGATCAAGCACATCCTTGGCACCAGGTATCACGGTAAGGTGGGTCGCCTGCTGGTCAGCGAGTTGTTCACCGTGGGCCAAGGTGGCTGGTCCGGCTTTCCCAGTCACAAGCATGACACCGACCGTCTGCCGCTGGAAACCCGCCATGATGAGACTTATAATTTCCGCTTTCGTCCCAACTATGGTTCGGGCCTGCAAATGCTGCAACGCGAGGACAACACCCCCGGCGATGCCTATCATATCATGGACGGTTCCACGATTTGCCTTGATGCGGGCTATCATCCCTGCGCCGTGCTTCCGGGGTATGAGATGTATTATTTCACCATCCTTGCGGGTCTAAGCCAGCGCCCGTTGGTGCAGTATTTCCAACCAACCCACGCGGCCCAACTGGAAACCATTCCGGGCATCAAGGATATGATTGCGAAGTTCAAATGACGCTCGCAACCCTGTCGGAGGTTCTGCAACCCGCCTTGACGCAAGGCTACGCCGTGGCCGGGTTGGTCACGTTGGGCTGGGAGGATATGCGCGCCTATGTCGCCGCCGCCGAGGCTGAAGGTGTTGCGCTGATCCTGCAAGCCGGGCCATCGTGCCGCGCGCACACGCCGCTGCGTATTCTAGGGCAGATGTTCCGGCATCTGGCCGAACAGGCGTCACTCCCGGTCGTGGCCCATCTGGATCACGGCTATACCCTTGACGAATGTAAGCAGGCGCTGGACTGCGGCTTTACGTCGGTGATGTTCGACGGATCGCGCAAACCCCTGCGCCAGAATATTGATGAGACCGCCGCCATTGCCGAAATGGCCCATGCAGCGGGCATGTCCTGCGAAGGCGAGATCGGCTTTGTCGGCTATTCGGGGGGCGAAGGATCGGCAGGCACAGACCCGCTCGAAGCGGCGCAGTTCGCGCGTGAAACCGGTGTGGATGCAATGGCGATATCCGTCGGCAATGTGCATCTGCAACAAGACCAACAAGGCGGCCTGAATGAACCCCGCATCCGCGCGATTGAGGCGCTGACGGGTGTTCCCTTGGTGATCCATGGCGGCTCGGGCGTGCCACTGGCGCAACGCCGCGCGCTGGCGCTTGGATCAAACATCTGCAAGTTCAACATCGGCACCGAACTGCGCATGGTGTTTGGCGACGCATTGCGCGTGGCGGTGAACCGCGATCCGACGCGGTTTGACCGTATTTCCATCTTAAGCGAAACCCACGATCCGGTGGTCGCGGCGGCCCGGCGCGTGCTGAACACCCTGAAACGAGACTGACATGCTGAACATCGGAATTCTTGGCTGCGGGCGGATCGGACAGGTGCATGCCATGGCGATCAGCAGGCTTGCGGCTGTGCGCGTGGTCGCCGTGGCCGATGCCATGCCCTCGGCCGCGCAGGCTTTGGCCGCACTAACAGGGGCGCAGGCCATGGATGCGCAGGCGCTGATCGACAGCCCCTTGATTGACGCAGTGATTATCGCCACCCCCACCGACAGCCATTACGACCTGATCCATGCCGCCGCACGCGCAGGCAAGGCGATATTCTGCGAAAAGCCGGTGGATTTGTCGGCTGACCGCATCCGCGACTGTATCAAGGTGGTTGACGCTGCTGGTGTGCCGTTCATGACGGCCTTCAACCGCCGTTTCGATCCGAACTTTGCCGCCCTTCAGGCGCGGCTTCGGGCGGGTGAGATTGGGCAGGTCGAGCTGGTCGCCATCACCTCGCGCGACCCCGCCCCGCCGCCTGTCAGCTATATCGAACGGTCAGGCGGGATTTTCCGCGACATGATGATCCATGACTTTGATATGGCGCGGTTTTTGCTGGGCGAAGACCCGGTTCAGGTCTTTGCGGTAGGCTCTGCCCTGATCGACCCGGCCATTGCAGCGGCGGGGGATGTTGACACCGCTGCCGTCACGCTGACCACCGCCAGCGGGGCAATCTGCCAGATCACCAATTCGCGCCGCGCCACCTATGGCTATGATCAAAGGATCGAAGTGCATGGGTCAGCGGGGATGCTGCAAGCGGGCAATGTGCGGGAAAATACGGTCGAGTTGGCCAATGCTGCTGGCTTTCGCAGCGCGCCGACCCAGCACTTTTTCCTTGAGCGGTATCAGGCGGCCTACGCTGCCGAGGTTGCGCTGTTTGCGCAATCCGTGGCGGCAGGCGCGCCGATGACACCCGGCATCTATGACGGGCTTTACGCCCAGATTTTGGCAGATGCGGCAGCGAAATCCTTTGCAACATGCCAACCGATTGCCATCCGATAAACCGCAGACTGCTGGCGGGTAAGATCGGGACCATCGCACGCCATGGCCCCGACCCAGCAAGGTCGCTAGGCTTGGTTCTTTTGGTGCAACGCCTCCAGCAACGCAAAGAACTCTGCCTCGTCTTGCCCTTGCGCCAAGGCATCGCGCAGATAGTCCGCCTGCGATTTTGGCGCCATGCCACCCTTGGGCCGATTGTTGTCCAGATTGGTCGGAAACGGATAGCCCTCGGCTGTGGACGCTATTACGTTGGCGATGTTCAGCCCGGCCGCGTTCGGTCCGGCCCCAACCCGCAGCACGGGATAAAGCGCGCGGATCATGCGGGCGCGGTCAACGGTTTCCATCGTCCGCCCCAAGGCCGACGAAACTTGCAGCAGGTTGCCCAGCCGGAACCGGTCGGTGGTGTGATTGGTCCCCGCCCCATGCATCACCGCCGGGTTGAAGAACATCAGATCGCCCTTGTTCAGCGCCAGTTGCACATGATGGGCCGCAAAATGGGCCTGAAACTCGGGGCGCGCAAAGGCCAGATAGCCTGCCAGAAACTGCTGCGAAAACGGCAGCAGCATCGTCGGCCCGGTTTCCAGCGGCATGTCGCAATGCGCCACAGCGCCCTGCAAGGTCAGCGTCGGCGATACCACGTGGATATGCGCGGGGTAGCGCGAAATCTGCTCTGGTGTCATAAATCCAAGATGATAATCCCGGTGCGCGGTCTGCGCGGCACCGCCGGGATTGACCCGGTTGACCTGCGCCGTCATCTGATAGGACGGGCCAAGCCATGCCTCGGATGCAAGGGCTATACCATGCGCGCTGAAATAGGCGGCAAAGTTGGCAGGGTCCGCAAGACAATGCTTTTCCAGTGAATTCCAGATCCGGTCATTCGCACCCGGCTTGGCGAAATGATCCCCGCCGCCCCTGCCCGCACGTTTTTCGTCCGCTATGATCTGAGTGAAAATCTCACTCGCGCGGTCGATAACCGCATGGTCGTTCAAGCCCTGCCGGATCACGATGATGCCTGCGCCCTGAGCAAAGACAAAGGACCATTCCGCCATCAATGACTGACGGGCGGCTGGATTCAGGGCCGCCGCATCCACATCTGCGCCTTGGTAAATCGGAATATTCCGGATCACTTCAGCCGCAAGCGGGGTATCGGCGGGGTGTGCTGTCTGGCTGACAATCGCACGAAACTCGTCGAAATTACCACTTTTCGCGTCAAGCCAAACTGGCGCGCGCTGCGGCTTCGGGGTGTTGAAATCCATCGGCTTCTCCTCCTGCATCGACGATCAGTGGCAGAGCCGCATCGACAGAAATAGTTGCATAACTCCTCAAAAACACCTCAACTGAGGCATGGCCCCGAAATTCACTCACAAGGAAATTGCGCATCAGGCGGGGCTTAGTCTTGCGACCGTTGATCGCGTTCTGCATGGGCGCGAAAACGTGCGCGACATCACAGCTGATAGGGTGCGCAGCGCACAGGCAGAGCTTGCCCGCCAATATGACGCAAGCCAGTTGCCCAAGCCGCGGGTGACGCTGGATATCGTGATACAGGCGCCAGACCGATTTTCCTCGGCCGTCCGCGCTGCATTCGAGGCCGAATTGCCCCTGATGCGGCCCGCAACCTTTCGTGCGCGCTTTCATTTGGCCGAAGTGCTGGAGCAAGGCGCGCTGGTCGCGCTGTTGCGGGCGATTGCCCGTCGCGGCACCCAAGGCATCGTGCTGAAAGTTCCCGCCTCTGCCGAAGTTGAAGCCTGTCTTGTCGAGCTTGCCGCACGAAAAATTCCGATCATCACCTATGTCACGGATGTGGCGCAACCGTTGCGGCTGGCCTATGTCGGGATGCAAAACAGCCGCGCCGGGGCAACCGCCGCCTATCTTTTATCGCGCATGGCACAGGTCGCGCCGTCTTGTGTTTTGATCACGATGTCCAGCCAGATGTTTGAAGGCGAGGGCGCGCGTCGGACGGGGTTTGTCGACTATCTGACGAAAAGCGCACCACAGATCGCGATCGTCACCGTTTCCGAAACCTTTGGCGTGAACCGGCCCACAGGCGTTTTGATCCGGCAGACGCTTGAGGCTTATCCCGAAATCAGTTCGGTCTATTCCATCGGGGGCGGCAATCGCGCAATCCTTAACGCCTTTGCCGATGCAGGCCGAGCGATTGATGTTTTTGCAGCCCACGATCTTGACCGCACCAACACCGAATTGCTGAAATCCGGGCAAGTCAGTTTCGTGATCCACCACAGCTTTCGTCAGGATGCCCGGCGTGTGGCGCT